>WQUS01000393.1 GCA_009781965.1 Bacillota bacterium
GCGAACAGAGAATACAAGGATAGCGTATTCACCAAGCTGTTCGGCGAACCGGACAAAATGATTGAGCTTTACAACGCGCTAAGCGGGAGCAACCTGTCGCGGGATACACCAATCGAGATTGCGACCCTAACCAGAGCGCTTTTCATGGAACGCCTGAACGACTTGGCCTTTATCATAGACGGCAAACTGGTGATCCTGATTGAGCATCAGTCAACGGTAAATGAAAATATGCCTTTGCGCCTTTTACTGTACATCGCTCGGATTTATGAGCATATTATTGAAGATAAATCGATTTACCGCAGTACATTGATCAAACTACCTCGTCCGGAATTCTACGTATTATACAACGGGACAGCAAACTTTCCAGACCAAAGAACACTGCGGTTGTCAGATGCGTTCAGGGACCATCCTGAAACAATGAACAGATTAAACATTGATTGGCCGCTGGAGCTGACAGTCAAAGTGTATAATATGAATGCAGAATACAATAAAAATATTATCAGCAGAAGCATACATCTACATGGATATGTTCAATTCGTAGCCAAAGTGCGCGAATTTATGGACAGTGGACTTGGCTTGGCAGAAGCGATTGAAGCAGCGATTGAATACTGCATCAGTCATGGGATACTGGCGGAGTTTCTTGATAAAAATTCACGGGAGGTGCGCAATATGCTGTTCACTGAATTCGATCTGGAAACCGCAAAAGAAGTTTGGCGTGAAGAAGCTTTAGAAGAAGGCCTTGAAAAAGGCTTGGAAAAAGGCAGAGAAGAAAAAGCTATAGATATCGCCAGAAAACTATTGGCCGAAGGTCTTTTTCCTGAACAGATTGCCAAGGTTACAGAACTGCCAATGGAGCAAATAATGGCTCTCCAGCGTACGATGACCACCAACGAATAACAAATATGCTTCGTCGGCTGACTGGCCGGTGATATTTTTGCTGCGGCAGGTGAAACTTAGACGCCCCATGTATATAATTATGTAACATTATGTAGTAGGGAGTTGATATCTTTGGCCAAAAATACTACCATAAATATCCGTGTTGATGCAGAGATTAAAGATCAAGCCGCTGCAATTCTTGCTTCTTTAGGCTTGTCATTAAGTGAAGCATTCAATCTGATGTTGCACCAAGTGAATCTTGTACGAGGCTTACCTTTTGAGGTTAGACAGCGTTTACCGATTGAACTGAATGATGGGTATGGTTCTTACATCTGTAAATATGGTCATATACACAATTATAGCAAATTTAATTTTGAATCAGTAGAAGATGAGATTATCGACCCCAACACAAAACGATACGATAATTTAGATGAAATGTGGGCCGATCTTAATGCAGAAGACGCCGATGATAAAGTATAAGACTATCCCAACCAAAGAACTCTCGGGAGGTGCGCAATATGCTGTTCACTGAATTCGATTTGGAAACCGCAAAAGAGGTTTGGCGGGAAGAAGCTTTATAAGAAGGTCTGGAAAAAGGCAGAGAAGAAGGCATAAAACTTGGCGAGGAACGAAAAGCTATAACTCTCGCCAGAAAACTTCTAGCTAGAGGTATTTCTCCGGAATTGATTGCCGAAGACACAGAACTGCCACTTGAGCAAATAATGGCTCTCCAGCGTACGATGACCGCCAACGAATAACAAATATACTTCGCCGGCTGATTGGCCGGTGATATTTTTGCTGCGGCAGGTGAAACTAAGACGACCCATTTTGCCGAAATAAAAGTAACAGAAAATTAGTGCATTTCAAACACAATTTCCTTATAATAATGACAAGATAATAAGGACAAGGATGCTTCTTGTCCGTTCACCCCACCTTTCCATCCAGTCAACTGGTCGGACAAATAACTATAAAATTGAAGGAGGCTAAAAATTTTGCGTAAAATGCGTAACCAAAAGTTTTGCCTTAGCCTAGCGTTGCTATTTGCGCTGACGATGATGTTCCCTTTCACAACGACTACAGTATTTGCCCAAACCACTGCTGAATCGTCTGGTGGTACAGGAGGCGGTTCCGGCGGCGGCGGTGGCGGCATGCCACCATTATATGCGACAATCGCCAGCGGCCGACCGGCCCACTTAAATGGTGTATCACTTTATTTTACAGCCGGTCAGCTGAGCAGCGGCGACAGCTGCACCATCAGCTTGCCCCAAAACTTTCAATTTTTAAAATCCGGCGGTCTCAAAGACGACGTGATGACTAATAACGAATGGGCAACCTATGGCAGCAGTGTTAGCGAATCTACCTATGGCGAAACTGACGGCAACTATTTCAGCGTCCCTAATGTTTATCAAGATTATCAGCAAATAAATGAAAACGGTTTATGGAATGCCGGGCTTAGTATTATCCAAATCAGCCCCAACCAAATTAAGGTTACCGTTACCGGCGATGTCGACCCGTCTCATGATTGCTACCTGAACCTGTATCTAGGCAATATATACGTTGACAGAGGCTATGACGGCAATATTGTTTTAACGATTAGCGCGCCCGGTGACAGTGGTTTTACCAGCGGCAGTTTTTATGTTGGCCGGGCAACCAATGTTTTAGTAAATACCCAATGTACTAATGCGCCTGCTTTTAATGATACCGGGATAGTAACTTTAAATGTGCGGGAAATTACGTCCGGCACTTTGCAAGATGGCGCAAGCCTAAAGTTCACTTTACCGGAGGGGTTTGCCTGGGGGACATTTGACGCCAACGGCGCCATGACGCTTTTCTCCGGTGTGGCAACCACTGAACAAGGAACATTAAACGGCGCCGCACTTGCCAATTACTTAGAAAACAGCCTGAGTTTAAACGCACAGCAAGACGAATTGACCCTTAACCTGCCTGCCGGCTTTACAAGTACTCAACAATCAAGCATCTCATTCCAAATTGATGTACCAATTAAGATATCCGACAGAACCACGGCCCAGGTTGGCGGTGTTAACGCCACAGTCTCCGGCACCAGTATCTATAATGCAAGCATTCTCTTTGTAGGCCAATATGATACACATG
>WQUS01000394.1 GCA_009781965.1 Bacillota bacterium
TCGCGTTCGGGTGACAAAAACTCCACCATAGGCACACCGAAAGCCACTGTTTTACCAGTGCCTGTGTGGGCCTGACCAATGAGATCCCTGCCTTGCAAAGCCACCGGAATAGCCTGAGCCTGAATCGGCGTCGCCTCTTCAAAACCCATGTTATTGATCGCTTGCAGTACCGGCCGGGTAAGATTAAATGCACTAAATGAAACCATTAATTGACAATCTCCTTTTCCTGACTTAAATTAGCAAATCCTGACTTAAATTAGCAAACAATTTGATCTATAATATTAATATACCGATTTATACCGCTGGCGGAGGCGCAAAGATGAACTATGCCCTGATTGTAATAGGCGGCGGACCGGCAGGCATGCTGGCTGCCGCCACAGCGGCGGCGGGCGGCCGGCCGGTGCTGCTGTTGGACAAGAATGAAAAACTGGGCAAAAAACTTTATCTGACCGGCAAAGGCCGCTGCAATGTCACTAATTACGGCGACCTTGACGATTATCTGGCCCACATCGTCACCAATAAAAAGTTTTTGTACAGTGCTTTAAAAAGCTTCACCAACCGGCAGCTCATCACCCTGCTGGAATCATTGGGCCTAAAAACAAAAGTAGAGCGGGGTAACCGGGTCTTCCCCCGCAGCGACAAATCCAGCGACGTGATCAAGGCGCTGCAAAAGCATCTGGCCGTCAACAAGGTGGAGGTTAGACTGCATACCCCAGTTAAAAATATTATGCTCCAGGAAGGCCGGGCGGCTGGGGTTCTTTTAAATGACGGCCAAACAATCCGGGCAGAAAAAGTTCTCCTTGCCACCGGCGGCCTGTCTTACCGCCAAACCGGCTCCACCGGTGACGGCTACCGCATGGCTCTGGAGGCGGGCCATTCCCTGGTGCCAGCCCAACCGGCCCTGGTCCCGCTGGTGACCGCCGAGGCATGGGTTAAAGATCTGCAGGGGCTGAGCTTAAAAAATGTCGCCGTCCAGGCTGCTTTTAACAACAAAGTGCTGGCGGAACAGAGCGGTGAGATGCTTTTCACCCATTTCGGCGTCTCCGGCCCCGTCATCTTAAGCCTCAGCAGTTACATAAAACCGCCGCATTTGCCGGCGCGGCTGAGTATCGATTTAAAACCGGCCTTAACGTTCGAGCAGTTGGATACCCGTCTGCAAAGGGATTTTAACCGTTACCCGGCCAAACATTTAAAAAATTCCCTGGACGATTTACTGCCCCAAAAATTAATCCCCGTCGTCCTGGCCCAGTCCGGTCTGGCCATCCATAAGCCGGTAATCCAACTGTCCAAAAAAGAACGCAGCCGGCTGGTCCAGACCCTGAAAGATCTAGCCTTAACTGTTACCGGTCCCCGGCCGTTAAACGAAGCCATTATCACCAGCGGCGGCGTCGATGTGCGGGAAATCAACCCCTCGACCATGGAATCAAAAATAATCCGCGGGCTTTATTTTGCCGGCGAGATCATTGACGTTGACGCATTAACCGGCGGCTATAATCTGCAGATCGCTTTTTCCACCGGCTACCTCGCAGGCTTAAGCGCCGCGGCCTCAAAGAACACTGGCGCCGGCCGCTAAGCGGCATTATACATCCTATATTAAATGCCCGTCAAGATTAAAACCCGGCGTTTTTGGGAGTCCGGGGGAAAGAAATCACATCCCGGATATTGTTCATGCCGGTCAGATACATAATCAACCGCTCAAACCCCAGGCCAAAACCGGCGTGGCGGGTTCCTCCGTACTTGCGCAGTTCCAGATACCACCAATAATCCTCTTTGCTTAATCCCAATTGTTCCATTCTTCGTTCCAGGTGATCCAGCCTTTCTTCCCGCTGGCTGCCGCCAATGATCTCCCCCACCCCGGGAGCTAAAAGATCCATGGCCGCCACCGTTTTGCCGTCGTCGTTCAGACGCATGTAAAAGGCTTTAATCTCCCGCGGATAGTTAGTGACAAAAACCGGCTTCCGAAAGTGTTCTTCCGCCAGATAGCGCTCGTGCTCGGTCTGCAAATCCACGCCCCAGCGCACCGGATATTCAAACCGGGCGCCTGATTGGGCCAGGATCTCCAGCGCTTCGGTGTAAGAAATGCGGGCAAAGGCCGCCTGCCGGACATTCTCCAGCCGCGCCAACAGCCCCTGATCCACAAAACTGTTGAAAAAACGCATCTCTTCCGGATAGTGATCCAGCACATAGCCAATTACGTATTTCAACAGCTCCTCCGCCAGACCCATGTCATCCGCTATGTCCGCGAAGGCTATTTCCGGCTCAATCATCCAAAACTCGGCGGCGTGCCGGGGGGTATTTGAGTTCTCCGCCCGGAAAGTGGGACCAAAAGTATACACCTTCCCGAAGGCCAAGGCGTAATTCTCAGCCTCCAACTGGCCGCTGACAGTAAGACCGGTCTCCCGGCCGAAAAAGTCGGCGGCAAAGTCCACCCCGCCCTCGGCATCCCGCGGCGGCCCGGCTAAATCCAAGGCGGTCACGCGGAACATTTCCCCGGCCCCCTCGGCGTCGCTGCCGGTAATGATCGGAGTATGCACGTAAACAAAGTCCCGCTCCTGAAAAAACTTGTGGATAGCGTAAGCGGCGGCGGAACGGACCCGGAACACGGCGGCAAAGGTATTTGTCCGGGGGCGCAAGTGAGCAATAGTACGCAAATATTCAAAGGTATGCCTTTTTTTCTGCAGCGGGTAGTCCGGGGCGGAATGCCCCTCCACTTCAATGGCGGCGGCCTTTAACTCAAAAGGCTGTTTGGCGCCCGGTGATTCCGTCAATTCGCCGGACACCCGAATGGCCGCGCCGGTGATTAGCTTGGCTGCTTCTTGAAAGTTGGTCAGGCTGTCTTCGTAAACCACCTGCAGATTGGCGAAAAAGGACCCGTCGTTTAGTTCGATAAAACCAAAGTTCTTAGCCGACCGGACCGTCCGCACCCAGCCGTTAACCTGTATTTGCCGGCCCAGATAACGATCCGCCCCCCGATATAAATCCTTAACC
>WQUS01000395.1 GCA_009781965.1 Bacillota bacterium
CACCTTAGCGGTAGGTATATACCTGTTGGCGGCCCATTCGTCGGAGGCGCCAATGGGCATTAATTCAATAAACCGCACGTGCAAAGGTTTTTCAATCGTCAGCCGGGCCAGATCAACCAACTCATCATCGTTAAATCCCTTAATGGCCACAGTATTGATTTTCACCGGCTGCAGCTTATGATCCAAAGCGGCGTTAATACCGCGCCAAGCCTGATTTATGTTACCGTCCCTGGTAATCATTTGATAACGGGCCGGCTTAAGGGTATCCAGGCTAATATTAACTCTGTTCACGCCCGCCTCTTTTAAAGCGCCGGCCATTTTTTCCAGCAGGATACCGTTGGTAGTCACAGCAATATCATCAATTTCCGGAATAGCGCGCAGTTTCCGGACCAAATCCAAAATCCCGCGCCGAATCAACGGTTCGCCGCCGGTAAGCCGGACTTTCCTGATCCCCAGCGGCGCCGCCGCCTCCACCACCGCAACGATTTCTTCAATGGTCAGGACTTCTTCATGAGGGACGCTCTTAACCCCGCCGTCGGGCATACAATAAACACAACGCAGATTACAACGGTCCGTTACTGAAATCCGCAGGTAATTGATTTGGCGTTGAAATTGATCTTGCATATAGCGCACCATCCTTGTTCTGTTTATGTGTAACGGCCTTTTTGCTGGGACAGTGTTAAAACAGCGGTGACAATGAAAGCCAGCAACAGCAAGATTGCCCCCAGGGCAATGGCCACATCATAATGGCCCTTATCCACTTCCAACACCGTCGCCGTGGTAATAGTCCGGGTGTAACCGGCGATATTGCCGCCCACCATCATGGCGGCCCCCACCTCCGAGATGCCGCTGCCGAAACCGGCAATTACCGCCGCCAGCAAACCCAGTCTGGCCTCGCGGATAATCAACCAGAGCAGCTGCCGGCGTGAAGCGCCCAAGGCCATAATTTGCGTCTGCAGCCTGGGATTAACCTGACCAACAGCAGCGATGCTGAAGCCGGTGACAATAGGTGCGGAAATGATCACCTGGGCAATAACGATAGCCATCGGGGTATACTGCAGCCCTAAAAGACCCAGGGGACCGGAGCGCCACAACAGCAAGCTCACCCACAGACCCACCACCACCGGCGGCAGACCCATGCCCAGATTCACAACACTGACGATTAAATTGCGGCCCGGGAAAAATCTGGTGGCCAGCCAAAAGCCCACCGGCACACCGATTAAAACGCTGATCATGGTGGATGCACCAGATACCCGCAGCGTAAACAAGGTAATCTTCAGCACCTGGGGATCAGCCCAAACCTTAGCCAACCCCTGCCACAAGAGTTCCAAACACACCCTCACCTTTAAGATAATAAAATAATCTAAGCACAAGCCTCATTCAATATGTTTGCCCAAACATAACGGGCAGATAAAAAATCAGTCAAAAAAATGGCTTTTGAATATTTTCGCTATTTCATTGTCAATATCCTGCCTGAACCGATAAAATCTCCGCAGCATCGCCAAAGCCTCCGGCGTCAAAGTAGTCCCTCCGCCGGTATCTCCGCCCACTTTAGTGGTGACTATAGAGATGCCGCACTGTTTTTCCGCCGCCTTGATCTTGCCCCAAGCAGCCCGGTAGGACATGGCCATGGATTCGGCCGCGGCGGCAATGGTCCCCTTCTTTTCTATTTGCTCAAGCAATTGAAAAAACCCGCTGCCTAAAACGCCGCCGTCTTTTTCCAGCCATATTTTATAACAAGGTTTAAAGGAACTGTAATCATAATCGTTACCGGCCATGCCACCCACCCCCACGGCGTTACTGTTCAGTGTTTGTTGATCCGCAAAGCCCAGGCAGGCAAAACTATTAACCGTAAGCGATTTCTCGGCGAGCATGAGCGCGCGGTTAACGGTTTTACGTGCCGCTCGATGCTGAACAGTAACTTGCACGAAACTATTTAGTGTTCGTTGGTACACAAAGCCCAGGCAGGCAAAACTATTAACCGTAAGCGATTTCTCGGAGAGCATGAGCGCACGGTAATCGTTTTCTGCCGGATGGTGCGAAAACAGTAACTCCACGGTTCCCCGAAGGGCTTATGAGACAAGAATGATACTTATACTTTTAATGCTATTATGATATCATGGTAACATGATGTCAAGTTCGACAGGCAGGAGGGAGCATTGTGACAGAACGCCCGACTATGGACCAAACAGACTTTATCACCGAAGAGATTAAAGTGTTGGAAACGGCTATCGACGACATGAACCCGCAAATGCATCCTTACCTCATGGAGAATCTGCTGGACGCCGGAGCGCTGGACGTGTACCTCAAACCGGTAATCATGAAAAAAGGCCGCCCCGGCGTGATCCTGACCGTGCTGCTCGGCAAGGACGAGCCTAACCTGACCCGTATCCTGGAAATCATCCTCACCGAGACCACCAGCCTGGGCGTCCGGATGCGTACCGAACAGCGCTTCTGCCTGCGGCGGGAGTTATTCACCGTACCAACCGGCTACGGCCCGGTACGGGTGAAAGCCGCTTTTACCACGGATCAAACCAAACCGGCCCGCTATATGCCGGAGTTTGAAGACTGTAAAATCCTGGCCCGGGAAAAAAACCTGCCTTTACGCCTGATTTACAACGCGGCTCTCCTGGCGGCGGAACAACTGCAGCCGGAGTCAAACAATCCCCGGCCTTGTCAAACATCAGCCTGTCAAACATTGTTAGATGAAAGAAAGGGCTCCAAGCAATGCATTGATTTAACCCACACCATATCCCCCGCTATGCCGGTTTACCCAGGCGACGAACCGCCGCTCATCGGCCTGGTCTACACCATTGACCAAGACGGTTTTGACGAACGCAAACTGACCCTATTTTCCCACGCCGGCACCCACCTGGACAGTCCGTCCCATATGTTAAAAGCAGGCTGCACCGTCGACCGGCTGCCGCTGGAATATTTCTGGGGCCCGGCAGCGGTAATTGACGCCACCGGCATCCCGCCGGGCCGGG
>WQUS01000396.1 GCA_009781965.1 Bacillota bacterium
TGCGCTCCGTAGGCCGCCACCGCCGCGCCGGCCACCGTCAAAGCAAAACCGGGCAGCCAGGCCAGATAACCTGCCATGGCGCCCAGTAAAATCATTTCCGCCACAGCCCTGGTGGCGGGAAAAAAGCTGCACACCACCAGGAACACGCCGGCAGTCACAAGGATCGCGCCCAACACCGTTAAAGCAACCCAGCGTTTAACCTTCATCCCCGGATACAGCCACTCAATCCTCAAGCACATGCACCTCCCGCCTCAAAGCACACCGTGTGATTAATAAATTCTTATCCGGCCTTCCCGATATCCCGGTGACGCACGGTCACCCGGTGTTCTTTCTGCCGCAGGAAATCCCCCAACCGGTTGGCCAAGGCCACCGAGCGGTGCCTGCCGCCGGTGCAGCCAATGGCAATCATGAGGGTGGTTTTCCCCTCGGTAATATAGCAAGGAAGCAAAAATTCCAGCAAATCGGTAAATTTGTCCATAAACTGCACGGTCACCGGATAATTAAACACAAAATCCCGCACCGGAGAGTCATTGCCGGTCATCGGCCGCATCAGCGGATCGTAATGGGGATTGGGCAGAAATCTGACGTCCATAACCAGATCACTGTCCAAAGGAATACCGTATTTAAAGCCGAAGGAAACAACGGTGATCAGCAACTGGGAAACTTCGGCGTCGTCGCTGAAAAAATCGGTCAGCTTCTCTTTCAGCTGCTGATTGCTCAAGGCCGAAGTATCCACAATTTTTCCGGAGCGCCCTCTAATTTCCTCCAACAACTGCCGTTCTTCCTGAATGTTGCGCAACAATTCACCGTGCCTGCCCAGAGGATGCCGGCGGCGGGATTCTTTGTAGCGCCGCACCAAAGTTTCATCCGCGGCTTCCAGAAACAACACTTCAAAGTTATAGCCGCTCTGTTCCATTTCATCCAGCACTTCGGATAAAGTCTGAAAGAATTCCCCGCCCCGGATATCCACAACCAATGCCATATTATTAATGTGACCTACCGATTGTGCACAAAGTTCCGCAAACTTGGGGATCAAAGCAGGCGGCAGGTTGTCCACGCAAAAATACCCCATATCCTCCAGACAGTGTAAGGCCTGAGTCTTGCCGGCCCCCGAAAGGCCGGTGACAATTACCATTCTCGCAGACATTAACTTCCACTCCTATGAGCCGGTTATATTTCCTTAGCCAATCGCTTTTACTTCCTTATCCGACAGCAAATTCCTGCGTCCCGCCGGGATTATTTATGTCCGTCGTTATAAGTAGTATGCGTATGGCAATCGGCCTATAGTCGCATCAGCAGCACACCTCCTATGTTAACGGCGTCTATTGATGCTCTCACATTCTTGACAGATGGCGGATAGAACCTTTATAAGTAAAGTAAGATATAAAACGGGACTACTTGAAAAGGATGTGTCATTTGTGCAAGAACTAATCAGTGTCGATGTCGGCCACCTGCTGAAAGAACAAAGCGACAGCGGTTTTGTGTCCCCGGCGGAATACAAAAGCCTCGGCGCCAAGTACGGCGATGCTTTCCACGCATTTCAGGCCTCCCAGCGGGACAGACAATCGCCAATGACCCTTTCTCTTGGCGAAGAACAAAATATTCCCGGTCTTAAAGAACTGGCCGGGGAACTGAGCCAAAAGTATGACAACATATTAGTCCTGGGCATCGGCGGCTCTGCCCTGGGCGCCCGGGCCATTATGCAGTTTATGCAAGGGCCCTATTTCAACTTCTGCGGCCGGCGCCCGCGCCTGTTTATCCTGGACAACCTGGATCCCACCCTGGTCACCCAGATGGAACAAATTACCGATCCGGCTAAAACAGCTTTGATTTACATCAGCAAATCCGGTTCCACGCCGGAAACAGCGGCGCTGTTTATCCACTTTTACAGCCGCTACCGGGAAGCCGGAGGCGATGTGAAAGACATCGTCATCTGCTGCGACCAGGCGGAAAACGGCATCAACCGCATTGCCCGTGAACTGGGCTGCCGTCTGCTGCATATCCCTCACCACCTGGGGGGGCGTTACTCGGTACTTTCCCCGGTGGGCTTTTTACCGGCGGAAATCATCGGGGTTGACAGCGCCGCCCTGCTGGCCGGCGCGGCGGCGGTACATCAATACATTATCAATACTCCCCTTGAGGAAAACGTCCTCTTCGCCCTGGGCGCCTGCCTGTTCGAGCTGGCCAACCGGGGCAAGTGCATCCACGTGCTGTTCAACTACAGCAGCCTGCTTTATGAATTCGGCCTCTGGTTTGTGCAGCTGTGGGCGGAAAGCGTAGGCAAAAGAATGTCCCTGGATGATCAAGTGGTCCAGGCCGGCACCACTCCCCTCTGCAGCATTGGAGCCACGGATCAGCACTCCACCCTGCAGCTGTTCAAAGAAGGCCCGGCGGACAAGGTGTACGGTTTTGTGAAAATAGAGCATATGCCCGGGGAAATCACCTTGGGCGCGGAGTTTGCCGGAGAAAAGGAATACGCTTACTTTGCCGGTCACAAGATGGGCGAACAGCTGCACATCGAACAGCTGGCCACCGAAATGAGCCTGTATGGGGCCGGGCGGCCCTGCTACAGCATCACCCTGCGGGATATGTCCGCCGAGGTGCTGGGCGCGCTGTTCTATTTTTACGAAGCCCTGGTAGTGTTCAGCGCCGCTTTGTGGCATATAAACCCCTTTGACCAGCCGGGGGTAGAGGAAGGCAAAACCATCACTTACGCCCTGATGGGCCGGGAGGACTACCTCCACCGGCGCGAGGAATACCGGCGGGCCGTGGAGCAGTACAACCGGGAACGCCGGATTTTCCGGATTTAACCGGATTAAAATTGGAAGCATGAGGGGCGCCCTTGGCCGGCGTCCCTTGCTATTTGTACAGGCTGCAGCATTTTAACCTAAAAGTCTGATAAAAGGCACACAAAACGGTTGAAAGCATATTAAGACCTGAAGCATTTTTGCAGAAATTCCGACATTTCGGGATTTTTTGTTGCC
>WQUS01000397.1 GCA_009781965.1 Bacillota bacterium
AAGTTATTAACCGTAAGCGATTTCTCGAAGAGTATGAGCGCACGGTTAATAACTTTACGGGCCGGCTTGATGCTGAGCAGTAACGTGTGACCAGTAACGAAGACACTATTGCGCAGCTGGTAACAGCTGATACAGAAGTTTATAAGCGGGCTGTTAATCAATTCTTAATTCACTTGTCGGAGGATTTTGGATATAATAGTAGTATTGGAATAGTGAAAGATTCGTCGTATGCCAAGATGAACGATGTCCAGCTGCGAGAAACAATCCGTGCAGAAAAGGCGGGACATTAAAGCAAGAAAATGCGTGGAGTAAGTTCAAGGAACCGTTCCGCACACTATGCACAAACTTGAGGTGATCGATATGTTTTCAGCATTTTTAGCAATATTAATTATTTACTTTACGGTAACCGCCATTTTAGACGCACGAATATTAAAGCTGCTGACAGCAGTTCCCATTACGGAGAAAGCAAGGCTTACTTTTTACATCCGTACGATTGTTTTCGGCTGGGCTTCAACTATAGTGGTTATGGCCATGCTCCTTGTCGCCCATATAAACCTTGCGGCTGTCGGACTGCGTTGGTTTGCTTTTGACTACAATATTTGGTTTACCGTGCTCACCCTTGTTTTATGCGGGATCCTGTTCATTTTAGCCTCATATCAGATAATCGGTTATTTGGTTAACCCACGGTATAGAGCAACGCTAAATGAAGCGATCAAAGGTAGGTTTGCCGGGGATAAGGAAAAAAGTCAGTATGGTGTGATAACCAATTTCTTAATTCCGCGCCGCAAGAGGGAAAAGCTGGTTTTCTTCTGGGTGGCTTTGACTGCCGGTATCGGGGAGGAATTCTTGCTGCGAGGGTTTTTATTCTTGCTATTGCAAGCGGTATTTCCAAACATTTCAATTATTCTCGTTGTTATTGTATCAGGCGTGTTTTTCGGGCTTTGGCATCTTTATCAAGGCGTTCATGGGATGATCAAAACCGCGATTACAGGAGCGTTGTTAGGGTGTTTGTATATCGCGACGGGCAGCTTGATTTTACCGATGTTACTGCACTTTATAACAGATTTTTCGGCGGCGTTTGCCTTGTCGGAAGAATAGGTATTGACAGTAGTGCCTGATGTCTTGTTGGTGTATAATGATTACATACTCGGTGATTGAATAATTAGCAATACGGAAGGATGATTAAACATGGCGGCTGGTTCAAAAGGAAACTGTTACATATGCGGCGCCGAACTTGGCAAAACGGCGATGAAAAACCACCTTCTCAAAGCCCACGGCGGAGAAGAGGGCGGCCAGGAATGTGCCTTATTAAAAATTGAGGGCGCGTATAATAAAGATTACTGGCTTTTTATTGATCTCCCCTGGGAGAAATCCTTGAATGACGTTGACAAATTCCTGCGCAAAATATGGCTGGAGTGCTGCGGGCACATGAGCGCATTTTCTGTTTCCAGGATAGATGAGGTGGCGAAAAGCCAAAAGCTGGACAATTTTTATGTCGGTGATAAATTATTGCATGAGTACGATTTTGGCTCCACTACAGAGACCATTGTAACCGTCGTCGGAGTCATCAAAAGGAAACCGCAAAGAGAAATTGTCCGGCTGTTAGCGCGGAATGTGCCGCCGCAATTCCAATGTGCGGCATGTGGCTCTCCCGCAGACTTCATCTGCACGCAGTGCATTTATGATTCCGATAACCCGTTTTACTGCGATAAATGCGCTGATAAGCATGAGCATGACGAAATGCTTCTTCCCGTAACCAACTCGCCTCGGATGGGTGTATGTGGCTACGAGGGCGAACTGGACATGTATACTTTTTATTCTGGAAGGGTAATGGTGGGAGATAGAAAAAAGTAACAGGACCGGATTGACACATTTCATTGATTTTGGTCAGTTTGGCGACGGTGCGACAGAGGACCGACTTTCTCCGGTTAAAATCATAGACGGTAAGTAGGACAATCTGAGAGGCGCAAGAAAATTAGCGGACCGGTTTCGTAAAAAGACAGTGACCAAAAGAGAGGCGTCTTGATGAATAACTACGAGCATGAAGTACCCTGTCCCGAAAACAAGGGAATCCGCAATTATTTATGGTATGACTATTTTCATGACAGTGACATAAACAATATTTTTTTTGATCACACAATGGGGTTAGTCGAGCTGACCCTTGAATGCAGCCGTGAAAGGGGTGAAATGTGGAACAAACTAACAGGTGACTATGATGCTCGTGAAGCGTACATGGATAAAAATATTGAAAGTTTCACATATATTCTGACGTTCAAAGGAACTAAATATTTTCACACTGAACGGCTTATCGCGATGAATGACTATCTAAATGGCCGATTCAAAGACACAGCCCTGCTCAGAAAATTAGCTGCCGAAAACAAAAAGGCACTTTATCATTTTCGCATTCAAATTGACGATGGCTATATGGACATTATTTTTTCAGATTTTATCATCAGGAAGAAACTCGGGCGGGTAAAATATCCGATTAAAAAAATTACTTACCAAACCGGCCAATGGTTAGATGAGGATGCAAAAAAAACGGCCATTACTGGCGACGATTATCAACGGTTCCTGGCCATGAAAGAACTGTTTCACAAAAATGACCCTGCTTTGCCGGAGATAGTGCGTAAGAATTTATGGTTTGACGATTATGGAGATGCTTGCCTATATTCTGCTTATTTACTTGGTAAACTTGGTGATTTAAATGACGTTCCCAAACTGTTGGAGCTTTATTTGAGAATTGAAGAATACTTTATGGCAAAATCTGTATCCAGATGTGGCGTTGTCATGCCAAAGCGAAACATTTTGGACGCAATTGAGTTAATTTATCAGCGTAACGCCTTACCCGTTTTTGAGGATGTCGACAAATGCTAAAGGATACTGAGCCAATTGCGTAATTCACAGCCCATACATGGCGCGGGTTTAAGAAGCATAGAAAAACCGTTTACCCAAAATTAAAAATTGAAAATAGCTCTTAAATG
>WQUS01000398.1 GCA_009781965.1 Bacillota bacterium
CCAGTTTTCGTAAGGCAATATTTGAAACGGTCTGTCATAATGTAAAGCCAGGGTAGGCGCAAATGTACCAATGACTGATTCCGACCAGATGCTTCCCGGAACAGCCTTGACCTTGACAAGCAGTTTTAAAGCCTCCGGATCGCCGATCCTTTCATCGGACACAATTAAGCTGCCATTCTCGACTAACATCAGGTCTATGGCAAACCCCGACCCTCTGACAAAGTTATAAAGGTTCTCCATGACCTGGATTGCTATATCAATCATCTCACGGTTTTGGGTTCGAATTCTTTGGAATTCTTCCACTGGCAGCACTTGATTGCTTTTATCTTTGTACGGGTCGATTTTACCCCGGCATCTTTCCCATGAACTTAAAACCTCAGGTCTGATTCTTGAAAAATCGCCGGGTTCGTTATTAATAAATTTCTCCCATATGTCTCTCGTGAAACATTCAGGTTGTAAATTCATTTTCATTCCCCCGTACCCCAGGTTATTTTTTGAAGCACTGACAGCAGCGCCGAATATTTTAAAATAAATAAAGTATTCAAATAATTACGCTTTTTTTCCTGCCCGGGTAATTATCTATTTCATGGATTCATTTTCCTAATTTGGCGCAATTACATAAGTATATTTTATATTGCGACCTGCTAAGCAATCTGTTCAACAATAACCGCCGCTCCTGGACCTCCGCCGGCGCAAAGAGAGGCGCATCCCAGCCTTGAGCCGCGGCGCCGCATTTCGTGCAGCAATGAGACAATAATCCGGATTCCGGTGCAGCTGACCGGATGGCCAAGAGAAATACCGGACCCATTAGCATTAACTTTCTCCATATCCAGATTCAGTTCCCGGTTAACCGCCAAAAACTGGGCGGCAAAAGCTTCGTTGATTTCCCAGTAATCAATATCATTCATCTGTAAGCCGGCAAAAGCCAACACCCGTTTTACCGCCGGAACTACTCCAATGCCCATGATTTTAGGATCCACTGCCGCCGACGCGGTGGCCACAATGCGCGCCAGCGGTTTAATTCCCAAGGCCCGGGCTTTTTCCCCGGTCATTAGAATAAGAGCGGCGGCGGCGTCATTTAAGCCGGAGGCATTCCCCGCCGTTACGGTACCTGCTTTATCAAACGCCGGCGGCAGCTGAGCCAAAATATCCAGGTTAATATCAAATCTGGGACGCTCGTCAGTATCAAATAAAACCTTCCCTTGCTTGGTTTTAATTTCCACCGGTACGATTTCATCCTTAAACTTACCGGTCTGAATCGCCTGGCAGGCCCGCCGGTGGCTGAGCAAGGCCAGTTCATCCTGTTCGGCGCGGCTAATGCCATACTGCCGGGCAAGATTTTCCGCAGTCACCCCCATATGATAATTATAAAAAGCGTCAATCAGCCCATCGCAAAACATAGAATCAACCGTCTTGTTATCGCCCATGCGGTATCCTTTACGTGCTCCGGGCAGCAAATAAGGAATATTAGACATGCTCTCGGGACCGACTGCCGCCCCGACAGCCACTTTGCCCAACGCAATTTCCTGATATAGGATCTCAGTTGCCCGCATGGAGGAGGCGCATAGTTGATTAACCGTGGCCGCCACTGTTTCCATGGCGCAGCCGGCGCCCAAAGCTATCTGGCGGGCCGGATTAGGTTTGCAGCCGGACATATTGCCCATGCCCGCCGTTACCTCTTCAATTAAGTCCGCTTCGATCCCGGCTTTGCCTAAGGCGGCTTTTAAAGCAATAATACCCAGTTCAACCGCCGAAAGATCCTTTAAAGAACCGAGGAAATCCCCAATAGCTGTTCTCATGCCGCTGACAATAACCACTTCGTCCAATATTGCTCTCTCCTTTGTCAAATATTAAAAATAATGTTTTGCCACTTAACCCTGCCGCAGCTTCTCCGGGGCAGGTTAATTTGCCGGGTAAGGCATTACTCAGGATAAAAAGTGCAAGACATATACCAGCAGCAGCAAAAGGGCAGATCACAATAAATCAAAGACATTGAAGTCAGCCCCGATTATCACAAATGAGACATTGCCGCCGGCAAAGGTAGGCGCAATTATGATTTTATTATGATTTTTCTGTTATTATCACAAATGGGACATTTAGGCCGCAAATGTCCCATTTGTGATAATAACAGCCCTCTGACAGCTGAAAATACGCGGTTTTTGTATTTGGCATAACTATTGCACGCATCTCTCGGCAAGGTGGCCAGCTAGCCTAGTAACTCATTTTACAAGGAGCAGAACTGATGCAGAAACCGCTGTGGGAGCCTTCCTTTGAACGCAAGCTAAACGCCAACATGACTAAATTTATGGCTTTTGTAAACGAACGGTACAGCTGCAGCTTCGCTGAGTATCACGAATTATATGACTGGTCCGTCAGCGAGCTCGCCGGCTTTTGGGCCGCTGTCTGGGATTTTTGCGGCGTCCGGGCCGCAAAACATTACGACCTGGTGCTGGATAACCGGGAGGACCTGCTGAACTGCCGCTGGTTTCCCGGCGCCAAACTGAATTTTGCCGCGAACCTGCTGCGTTACCGGGACCGGCGGCCGGCTATTGTTTTCTCAGGGGAAGGACGCCCGGCGGTCCGTTTGTCCTATGCCCAGCTGTACGATCAGGTGGCCCGTCTGGCCCTCGCCTTGCGGGAAATGGGCGTTGCCGCCGGGGACCGGGTGGCCGGGTTTATGCCCAATAGGCCTGAAACAATTATCGCCATGCTGGCCACAACCAGCCTTGGCGCCATTTGGTCCTCCTGTTCCCCGGACTTCGGCATCAACGGAGTGCTGGACCGGTTTGGCCAGATTCAACCCAAGGTGCTCTTTACGGCCGACGGCTATTATTACAACGGCCAGACCCATGATTGTCTGCAGCGGGTGGCCCAAGTAGTACAAGCAATAGCCACGGTGGAAAAAGTAGTGCTGGTGCCTTACACATCTCCCTCGCCGGATTTAAGCGCTTTGCCCGGCGCGGTGCTGTTTAATAATTTTCTGGCCCAAGAAACCGGATTGACCATAGACTTTGCTCAGTTACCTTTTGACCACCCGCTGTACATTATGTATTCCTCCGGCACCACCGGCGTACCCAAATGTATTGTGCACGGAGCGGGAGGCACTTTGCTGCAGCATTTGAAGGAACTGGTGTTACACACCGATTTAAAACGGTCAGACACTATTTTCTACTATACCACCTGCGGCTGGATGATGTGGAACTGGCTGGTCAGCTCGTTGGCTGCCGGCGCCACTTTACTGCTCTACGACGGTTCGCCTTTCTATCCCGCTCCCGATGCTCTGTTTAAGCTTGCCCAGGATGAAAAGGTCACCATCTTCGGTACCAGCGCCAAGTACCTGGCGGCGATTGAAAAAGAGGGGGTCAAGCCAGGGGCCTCATTTGACCTGAGCCCACTGCGCGCCATCCTGTCCACCGGCTCTCCTTTGTCCGGGGACAGCTTTGCCTATGTCTACCGGGAGATCAAAAAAGATATCTGTCTGTCCTCAATCTCCGGCGGCACCGACATAGTCTCCTGCTTCTGCCTGGGTAACCCGATCGGTCCCGTTTATGCCGGGGAGCTGCAATGCCGGGGGCTGGGCATGAAAGTGGAAGCCTTTGACGCCCGAGGTAAGGCTGTGCTAAACCAAAAAGGCGAATTGGTTTGTACCAAGCCCTTCCCCTCCCGGCCAATTTACTTTTGGCATGACCAGGACGGGGTGAAGTATAAAAAAGCCTATTTTAGTGTCTATCCCCATGTCTGGCATCACGGCGACTTTATCGAAATCAACGACGCTACCGGCGGCGTGATTATCTACGGCCGTTCCGACGCCACCCTCAATCCGGGAGGCGTTCGCATCGGCACGGCGGAGATTTACCGCCAGGTGGAGTTGTTGGCGGAAGTAACGGACAGCTTGGTCATCGGTCAGAACTGGGACAACGATGTACGGGTCATCCTGTTTGTTAAACTGGCCCCGGGCGTGCAATATACCGATGCCCTGGTCAAGAAAATCAAGACGGCTATCCGGGTAAACACTACCCCGCGGCATGTGCCGGCCAAGGTAATTCCCGTGGCGGACATCCCCTACACCATCAGCGGTAAAAAAGTGGAGTTGGCCGTGCGCAATATCATCCACCGTGAGCCGGTGGATAACCGGGACGCTTTGGCCAATCCCTCAGCCCTGGAACTGTATCAGGATTTGCCGGAGCTGCAAAGCTGAATAGGCCGCCGGCTATGATCAATCATGAACAATATCGCTCTTTAGGGTCACTATTTAGGCTAATAGTTATCTGACTTTGCCAACTGTTTCAAATTATCACAAATAAATATTGGGGAGGTGTATTGATAAAGGCAAAATATATGGCGGATATTCAACCTCAACCCAAATAACTATTAAGGAGGATATGCAATGTCATCTTTTACCAACCTAATGTCACCAATCAAAATAGGTCCCGTTGAACTAAAAAACCGTTATGTCGTAGCGCCAATGAATGAAACTTTCGCCGGTGCGGCCGGGGAAGCGACTCCCCAGTGTATCTCTTATTTCGCCGCCCGGGCCAAAGGCGGTTTCGGCCTGGTGACCACCGGGGCGATTATGGGCACCAAGCTGGCTTCCCGGTACGTCTGGGGCAGAAACCTCTTCCTTTTCAGTCCGTTACACGTCCAGGGGCTGCACCAATTATGCGAAACAGCGCACTATTTCGGGGCTCAAATTGCCGCGCAAATGACTGTTGGCTTCGGCCGGCAGGGACATTCGGACGACCACCATGAACTGGTTCCCGCAGCCACCGGGGGATTGCCCTATGAACAGGCGCTGGAAAAGCAGCCTAAACTCATCTGTGACATTCCTAAAAAACAGGAATCCGCCCGGCCCTATTTGGTTGGTCAAAACACCTATGCCATGAGTATTGAAGAAATCCACCACGAACAAAAGGAATATGCCCGAAGTGTCCAACTGGCATTGCTTTGCGGCTTTGATGTGATAGAAATTCACGGCCCCCACGGCTACCTTGAACACCAGTTTTTATCTCCGTTGACTAATAAGCGTACCGATATGTACGGCGGTTCCTGGCACAATCGTAAGCGGTTTCTTATTGAGGTAGCGGAGCAGACCCGCTACGCCGCCGGTTATGGTGTGGCAGTAGGCTGCCGCATCTCGGCGGAAGAACATATGGAAGGCGGACTGACCAGGGAAGAAATGATTGACCTGGCTCAGGAGTTGGAAGCCTGCGGGATGGATTATATCAGCCTGTCCGACGGCGGCGGCTACGAAGAAGCCGGTCATCTGGTCCCCGACTTGGATCGCTGGGAACACTATCCCGACCAAGCCGCCGACTTCAAAAAAGCCTTGAAAATACCGGTGATGTTCGCGGGGGCCCATGACCCGGTACAGGCGGACAGTTTAATCGCCCAAGGGAAAACCGATCTTATCGCTCTGGGCCGCCAGTCCTTTATCGACCCGGAATTGCCAAACAAGGTTGCTGAAGGACGCATCGACGAGATCCTGCGCTGCAAACGTTGCAATATGTGCCTGTCCCGGGCCCTGGCCGGCGCCGGTCCCCGTTGTCCGTCCAACCCGGTGCTGGGCAGAGAATATGCCATGCCCGAATATCAGATTGGCCCCCGTAAACCTGGCGAACCATTCATGCCCCGGGGCGTAGCGGCTGGATACCCGGCCCTGGAAAGACCCTGGTGGAAGCAGGAAGTGCCGTACATGGAAAAGAGCCCGACGCCCTTCCGCGGTCCCGGACCAAGATAGTTAAACTGGAGGTGTCGATAATGGAAAATGAATTCCCATTGGATGACTTTTTTAAAATTGATCCCGAGGCTCATCTCGTCGGGGACGCGGAACCGCTCAGCTATTTTCCGGGCGTGCAAATGTGGTGGAAGGCAATCGAGTCCATCAAAAGACCCATGGCGACAGGCATGCCCCCTTCCGTCATGGCAGGACTTGAACCATATGAAATGCAGAAGCAAAAAGACCCGGAATATATTTTAAAGTTTATGGATAAATACGGCGTGGATATCGCTTGCCTGCTGCCGGAGTCCATGATGGACACCACCGGCTACACCAACCGTTTTTGTTCTAACGGCGAAATGGCCAAGGCGGTTGAAACCCATCCCGACCGCTTTATGTATCAGCCTAATCTCTCCCCCATTAAACATAAAGGGGTTGAGAATACCATTTGGGAGCTGGAGTACTGGGTTAAAGAAAAAGGGGCCAAAATATTCAAATTTTATCCCCCCGAGGATACCTATATCAACGATCCGGATTTGTGGCCTTTTTATAAAAAAGCCCAGGAATTAGGGATTGTTCTGGATATTCATACCGGATTTTGCTGGGTGCCGCCGGGCAAAAGCAAATATAGCCTCCCGATTCACTTGGATGATGTGGCCAGGGACTTCCCGGAGCTAAAAATTGTAGCGTTCCATATGGGCTATCCCTATTGCGACGACCTGAATATGGTGGCCATGGGACATCCAAACGTTTATCTATGCCTCAGCCTGTTAGTCCCCTGGGCTTTAAACACCCCCAGAAAATTCGCCAAGATCCTGGGCGAAGCCATGCACTGGGTGGGACCAGACAGAATCATTTGGGGTACCGACACGCCGGGGTTCGGTTTTCAGGTCAAGTTTTCCGTGCTGGGTTTGCGGGATTTTCAGTTTCCCGAAGACATGCAAAGAGATTATGGGTACCCGGAGATTACTGATGCGGATCGCCAGAAAATCTTTGGCGGCAATTTGGCCGGACTCCTGGGCATAGACCCTACGGTGCGAAGAATCAAAAAGAAATGAACCCTGTATTGGCGCAACTCACGATTGACTAATGGTTAAAGAAGGGATCGGTTAACGATGGACTTTAGTTTAAACGATGAACAAATATTATTGCGGGATACCTTCAGAAATTTTTGCAAGAAGGAACTGCCCCGGGAATACGTCCGCTGGCTTGACGAAAATGTTGACTTTATACCCCAGGAACTGTGGGATAAAGTCAACAGCCTGGGCTATATGGGCATTAGAATCCCTGAGGAATACGGTGGTTCCGGCATGACGTTGACCGACTATGTGGTTGCCTGCGAGGAAATGGCGACTGCCTCCACGGCGGTGGCGATGTGCTGCGGGGCCTCGCCTGATTTTGGCGCCACCATTATCAATAAAATTGGCACTAAAGAACAAAAAAACTTTTTTCTGCCGCAGATAGCAGCCGGCCGGTTTAAATTCTGCATGGCCCTGACCGAACCGGCCGGCGGCACCGACATTCTGGGGGCAATTAAAACCACCGCGCAAAAACAAGGCGACCGGTTTATCCTCAACGGGCAAAAGGTTTTTATCACCGCTGCCCATGTGGCGGACTATATGCTTGTAATTGCTATTACCGATCCGGTGGTAAAGCGTTCCCGGGGCTTGTCTATTTTTGTTGTCGACGCCAAAACCCCTGGAATTACGGTAGTGCCGATTAAAAAATTGGGGGTGCATGCCTGCGGAACCAACGAAATATTCTTCGAGAACGTTAGTGTGCCCGAAGAAAATATCCTGGGGGAGTTAAACAAAGGCTGGTATAACTTGTTGGAAATTCTGAACCCGGAAAGGATTATCACCTCCGTTTTCTCCCTGGGCATTGCCCGGGCCGCCTTTCAGGACGCTTTGGCTTATTCCCAACAAAGATTTGCCTTTGGCAAACCCATCGGCCAGTTTCAGATTCTTCAGCATTACCTGGCGGAAATAGCCATCGCCATTGAAAACGCCCGGAATCTGATTTACAAATGCTGCTGGCTGCAAGAAAAAGGGCTGCCCTATCATATGGAGGCCTCCATGGCCAAGATCGTCGCCGGCTATGCCTCTGAGATCGCCGCCATCAAAGGCATGGAGATCCTGGGCGGATATGGCTACACCATGGAATATGACTTACAGCGTTATTTCAGGGATTACAAACAGATGATCTTCTCCCCTATTTCCGACGAAATGGCAAAAAACATGATTGCGGAGTGGATGGGTCTGCCCCGTTCATTTTAAGGAGGTTTGGCTGCATTGTGGTTGTTGGGTGATATACCAAAAAGGGGCGCTAAAATGCATGGTTCCAGGGAGTGTATGGTATTTGAGGGCCAGCGGTTAAATTACGCTGAGTTTAACGCGCGCATAAACAGGCTGGCCCATAGTCTTTTATCCTTTGCCTTTGACGGGTCTAAACATCTCGCTGTTTTGGCGGAAAACTGTCCCCAGTTCATGGAAATATACTTTGCGGCGGCCAAAGCCGGTTATGTGACCGTACCGCTTAATTTCAGACTGGCCAATAATGAGCTGACGCACATATTGAAAGATTCAGAAGCCAAGATACTCTTCTACGGTTCGGGCTATGAAACTATCGCCCGGGAAATTGCCGCCGCGGCGGGTATT
>WQUS01000399.1 GCA_009781965.1 Bacillota bacterium
AAGGCAGCTGGAAGCTGGAGATTGGAGCGGGTGAGGACTGGATGTCCTTCCCGTTCCCTGCTTTATTCCTCATTGGGTATGAATTCCATGATGTCGCCGGGCTGGCATCCAAGCGCGTTACATATCCGTTCAATAGCCACTACGGGGATCTGTTTTATCGTCCCTGTGCATATAGCGGACACTGTTGGAGGCCTAATTCCCGTAACTTCTGCCAGCCTTTTCTGAGTCATTCCCTTCATGGCCAGCTGAACCTTTAGTTTAAACTTTATGGGCACCTTATCACATCCTTCCAAGTGTATGATATTACGCATGGCGTATGCTGTCAATACGGCACAACAAATAATATTACGGTTTGATTAAATTATTTACGCAAATAGTATTGACGTATTACGGGAAACGTAGTAATATATTAAAAAGAGCAAGTGAAGGCCGACGGCGCAAGCTGATAAAAGAAGGCCGCATAAGGGCGGGACCGGATAAGAAAAGGCCACACGGTGAGCACGAGATAAACTTAAGGCCACCCGCCGCTTGCTTAGACAAATTAACTCAGGAGGTGCAGCCCATGAATAAGGCCGAAATTGCCAAGGCCGCTAAAGAGTACCGCCAGCTGCAAGTCATGATTAAGGAGCTCGAGGCTGAAGCGGAAACCCTAAGACAGAGCATCATCAGCAGTATGGACCAGGAGAACCTGACCGAGCTTGCAGCCGGCGAGTACACCATCCACTGGAACTTATACGAGAGCAGCCGGTTGGACACTGCAAGGCTGAAAAAGGAGCTCCCGGACCTGTACGGGGCATACATCAAGCGGACGGTATCGACGAGATTTCAAGTGGCATAGCAAGGCCGAGGGCGGGTTCAGGTGAACGGTGCCGGACCCGCTCCCGGAGGCATCCACGGTAAGAGCATAATCCGAGGGCGGCGGCTAAACCGCCCAAAATATAACACTTAGGGGGTTTTACGATGTTAGACGCAGCAGCAGTATTTAACGCCAACCAAGCGGATTTCTCTTCGGAGGCTGGAACACCAGAAAGTTCCAATGTATTTCACGAGGAGTTTATTAACCCGGCGTATGAAAGAAATCGTGCCGAAGGCTTGGCCATGAGCGCAGCGTATGGAAGTGCGATTGCTGATTACCAACGGGACGGGTTTATAGTGGGGTTTAATGCAGCTATGCAGCTGGTCATGGGGTGTATGCGCGGCAAGTAAACGTTAAAAGCAAACAGCAGGCCGGGGGCGAGTGCTCCCGGTTTTGTTTTGTCCTGGTGTGTAGTTACTAAAACGCGATTGACGCTTACTCACTACATTGATATAATCGACTTAGCTGATAATGGGTGAAGGGGTTGTAACTTATGTTCATTCGCTGGCAGGGGAGCGGTGCCCGGCAATATGCACACCTGGAGGAGCGGAAACGTGTAGGGGGTAAGGTAGTTACTAAGTACGTCAAATACCTGGGCGTTGAACCGAGGGCGAAGCTGCTGGATCTGCTTATAGACGGCGTTATTAGCCAGGGGGATTATGAGCGGCTTACCGCTGGGTTACCGGAGCCAGTGAAGCCGGAGCCGCTCACCATATTGGAGCAGCTTAAAGCGGAACTGGACCGCTTGACCGAGAGGGGTATTATGTCCGAGTTTACCCAGCTGAGTGATTACACATCCCGCATTGACGGGGTAAGGTATGTACTGGCTAAGCTGGAGGGCATCAAGGCGAAGTTCCCCGAAGTATGGGGCGATTCTGGACCGCTGAAGGGGTAGAGAGTTGAGCCGGGGCTGGTGTATGGGACCCTTGAGGGGTGAGGTTATTCCTCTTCCAATTCTTCCTCAATGTTATCTGGAATGTATCCCAGGGCTTCCGCCATATAATCAACAAGTTCAACGGCCATTTTACCGCGATTAGATAACGCGCCACCGTTCCTTATCTTCCATGCTTCATCAATTTCTACATTGCAAATTTCTTCGTAGAGTTCTTCCAGGGCGGCTGTATCCATCTTATCAATGCTTTTCCTGGTTAAGCCAAACTCATTTTTAAGAAACAAATACTGTTTATCAGTGAAAATCAAAACCACCACCACCTGATTCACTACGGGCTGGCATGTTGACACATGACGGTCCTTTAATGTATTATACACTAGTGGGTTAAGTTATCCCACAAGATTTTATGTCTTTTTCGTGATGCTGAACGTCCATCGAGCCCTTGAAAATCGATATTATTTTGGTGTCTTTTTAGTGTCTTAAAGAGGTAAAAAAGCATAAGAAGCCATGACAAATTATGTTAATGGGAAGGCCAGAAAGCCTTGAAACATAAGGGTTTGTGGCAATACACGAAAAACCGTAAAAGCCAATGTTCATAACCTACGGATCAGAAGGTTGGGGGTTCGAGTCCCTCCAGGCACGCCAGTAAAATCAAGGTTTCCGGGAATTGGCCCGGAGGCTTTTTTATTGTTTGGTGTCTTGTTGGTGTCTTATTAGCTAAAAAGTGTCTTGATATGGCCAAAAAATTTTAATCGGGGAAGGGTGCCTGCAGGATGATTAAATGCCCAGTATGTGGCGAGTATGAATTTGCCAAAGACTTTGACCTTGACGTTTGCGAGGTATGCGGCTGGGAAAATGACGGCGTTCAGCTTGACGACCCTGATTATCGAGGCGGGGCAAACCAAGAGAGCCTGAACGAATACAGGGCGATATGGCGAAAGAGGAATAAGCAAGTTACCGAACCATGAGGGGTAATCTTAACCCCCAAAAAATCATTTTAGACATTGCCGCTAACATTAGCATTGACGCTGCTTTTTACTTGATATATTGCTGCAGGAAAATAAAGGTAAAAATATTTTTGTACTACAGATTTACCTACATTGCACCTTTGAGAGCCTACAAACCCAGATATGACGGGCTTTGTTAACCACCATATTTAATCGAGTGGGAGTAAGCAAAAAGACTCCGAAAGCCCGCCAAATTCAAGGGTTCTCGGGGTCCTTTTGCCTTTTGATAACATTATCAATCATCCTGGCTGATCCATAGCAATACTAGACATAATGATTCCCCTTTCTTACTGGTATATAACATGATACAATTATTAACAATTAACAACCGAATCCATTAAACTATAGAGGTAGATATGCTAAAAAGAAGCCGCAGGAAAAAGCCTAGGCTAAGATTTGTTTATTTCACGGCGGTTTTAGTGCTTTTGGCCGCCATTGGCGCCGGCATTGTTTTAGGAAATCAGCCTGTTAAAAAACAACAGGCTAGTCATCCAACTGTCAAAGAATCAAGCACAGTCGAATTAGAAACAGAACAAAGCCCGGATATCCCCGCCCGGCCTAAGCCTGTTGCTTGGTTGCAAAACGCCGGTCAGCCAAATAAATTGCCTATTCTTATGTATCACAATGTTTGCCCTGATCCCAAAGACAATAACGCCATGTCCCCTGAGACCTTTGAAGCCGGCTTACAAGAGATGCAAGCGGAAGGCTATTACTCTGTCAACGCACAGGAAGCGCTGCGTATCTTGACTACTAATCAGAAGCCAAGCAACAAGCTTGTTTGGCTGACTTTTGATGACGGAAACGAGTGTTTATATCAATATGTCTTTCCCTTGCTCAAAAAATATCATATCCATGCGACGGCAGCTATCATTACGGGGCATGTCGGTCAACCGGGTATTGTATCCGAAGCTCAAATAAAAGAAATGGCGGCATCGGGTTTTGTTGACTTTGTCAGCCATACGGTGGATCATCTTGATCTGGCGACGCTGAGCCATGCGGAGCAGACCAGAGAGCTGGAAGAGTCCAAAGCTTGGCTGGACAATACCCTCCATCAGAATACAAACATTCTAATCTATCCTTCTGGCAGTCATAACGCTGAAACCAAGCAGGTAGCTCAGCAGCTGGGCTATAAGATGGGCCTTATCCGAGGTAATGGAATCGCCGCGGCAGGCGATAATCTTTTTGAGACTATCCGCATCCGCATGATTACAACTGCAGGTGGACTAGCTGTCAAACTGAACTTAGAACCTACTGCAAACTACAATACCGCCAATACAAACAAAAAAAAGGTGATGACTAGTGAACCCGGCTGAGATTTTGCAACAATACTTTGGCTATGATGAGTTTCGGGAGGGACAATCCGAGCTGATCGGCGCGCTTGTCCACGGCAGAGACGTGCTGGGTATTATGCCCACAGGAGCGGGCAAGTCCTTGTGTTATCAGGTTCCCGCCATGCTGCTGCCGGGTGTGACGCTGGTTATTTCACCGCTCATTTCGCTGATGCGGGATCAAGTGCAGGCGCTGGTGGCAAATGGCATTGCGGCGGCTTTTATCAACAGTTCCCTGCCCCCAAGTCAATGGCCTCGCGTGCTGGCGAACGCTCGCGGCGGTCAGTATAAAATTATCTATATCGCTCCGGAACGGCTGCTTGCTCCGTCCATGTTAGAGCTTGTCCAAAGTCTGCCAATCCCGTTGATTGCCGTGGATGAAGCCCACTGCATTTCCCAATGGGGGCAGGATTTTCGCCCCAGTTATTTAGATATTCCCCAATTTGTGGAGGGTTTGCCCAAGCGCCCCGTTTTGGCGGCCTTCACGGCAACCGCCACGCCGCGAGTGCGTGAGGACATCCTGCAAAAGCTGGGCTTGAAGAAACCGCTCACGCTGGTAACAGGATTTGACCGGCCCAACTTGTATTTCGAGGTTCAACAACCCAAAGACAAATATGCGGCCCTCGTACAGTATCTGAAGGAAAATGACGGCAGCGGAATCGTCTACTGTTCCACTCGCAAAGAAGTGGAAAGCGTCACCGCAAAGCTCATCGCCGACAATTACTCGGCGGCCCGGTATCACGCCGGGCTTTCAGACGGTGAACGGAGCCGGGCACAGGACAATTTTCTCTATGACCGAATCAAAGTAATTGTGGCCACAAACGCCTTTGGCATGGGCATTGATAAATCAAACGTGCGGTTTGTGATCCACTACAATATGCCACAGAATGTGGAGAGTTATTATCAGGAGGCTGGACGAGCCGGGCGGGACGGTCTGCCCGGCGATTGCGTCTTGTTTTATGCTCGTAAGGACATTAATACCGCGCTGTTTCTCATCAATCAGAGCGAAAACCAAGACGAAATTATCCGCAATAAGCAATTGCTGAATCATATGGAACGGTACTGCGAAACAGACGGTTGCCTGCGGCGCTTTATGCTTCGCTATTTCGGCGAGCCGGCTACCGACGATTGCGGTAACTGCGGCAATTGCAACGGCAATTTCGTAGAGACTGACGTGACGATTGACGCTCAAAAAGTCCTCTCTCATATCCTGCGGCTCAATCGAGCGGGCAAACGGTTCATGTTTACCCACACCGCTAATATCCTGCTGGGCAAGTCGGATGACTTTACCGACCTGTCCACCTTCGGGATTATGAAGGGTACGCCCCGGCACTATATTCGCCGGCTGATTACCCGGCTGACTGCTTTGGGGTATGTTTACGATGACGGTTATCTCAGCGTTACCCCTCAGGCAAATGAAGTGTTGTTCAAAAATGTCCGGGTAACCATGCGCGGCAATAAGCCCGAAGTTTCCGCCCAAGCAAAGGGAGCAAAAAAACCGGCGGCAGAACCCGGATACGAAATTTCCGAGGACTTATTCGCCAAGCTAAAAGAATTACGGCTGGAAATTGCCCGAGAGGAACAAGTCCCGGCCTTCGTTATTTTCTCTGATGCAACGCTGGTAGATATGTGTAGGAAATACCCCCGCACCGAAGATGAAATGTTATCGGTCAGCGGCGTGGGGCAAGTCAAGCTGAAACGCTATGGCGAGCGATTTTTGACTTTGTTTCGTGCGCCGGAACCGCCTCTTCAGTCTCGTGAAAAAATCCCTGAACTCACAGCTGATTTGTTTGCCCGCCAGGTTGAGATTGAGGACAACCCCCTGCCAATCTCCCGTGTCGCAGACAACATCAACGTTGTTTTAATCCGTTACGGCAAACCAAAGGTTAGTGGCATGAAGCTGAACAACCTGATGATTGAAGCGGGTTATTTAGAGTCCAAGGATGGCGTTAAGCTGCCCACGCCAAATGGCCGGGCGCTTGGGATTACCACCGTAGAACGGGCTTCCGAACGCGGCAATTATATCCAATGCCTGTTTAGCGCGGCAGCACAGCGGGTGTGCGTGGCACTGGTTTCATCGGCGACTTAAATCGACCAACGCGCCACTTCGCCTGGCTTATCCAAAGTGTATTGGCCATTCACATCCGCCTTGCCGGATAGTATAAGGTTTAACATCGCTTTATAAAAGCCCCGGGCATTGGCAAACTGGGGGTTGCTAACTAATATTTTTTCATAACGGTCAAAGTTAAGGAAATTGTAAACAGCCTGACCGGCGCCGCCGGCAATATAAATTGATTCAAGCAGTGCTTTATCCTGCCATAAGCTTTGGGCTTCCGCTCTGATAATACCGGCCAGATTGAACAAGGCTTCCTCGCGAACCCGCTTGATATCCAAACCTTTAAAAATATCTCTTTTAAAGATGACCTCAATATCTCTGTTTTTTACAAATCTATTTTGAGCGCTTAGAAAATTTTGTATTTGCTCGTGAATCTGCGCTATGCCCCGATTGATACTTTTACTAAAGTCTTTGGACAGGTTAAAATCATCGAAGAGGACCATATTGGTTGTACGCCGGCCGACATCAATTAAGCCATGCACTGTTCCATCCTCTAAAAGCGGGTGTACATCCTTTTGGATGCCATCATCGGTTAGTACCTGATCAAAGAACACCCCCAATCCTTGCGGGTAAACTTTACAAGTCAAAATATTAAACCTTTTGGTTTGGCCGGCCAGCGGCCCTGATTCAAAAGTGACTTCATAAGTGCCGGGGATGGTTTTTTCGTATGTCTGTTTAAGCGTCGTTTTATTTGATTTGTAATCCTCCAAAGGCAGCCCGGTGGCTAACACAAAGTTTTCATTGTCCTTGCGGCAAATAAGCGCCAACGCCGCCAATGCCGACGCCCGGCCTCTTTCGCTGTTCCAACGGTCGCGGTCCTCGAAATAATCCGCGTCTCCGCCGCTGGCGGTGGCCATTTTACCAATCCAGTAATGCTTTTTGGTGCCCCGGAATGCAAAAGAGATATCCAGGTTATTAATCACCCCGGTTTGGCCCAAAATATCATTTAAGCCTTCATCAGTAATTTCCCGCCCTGGGGAGACAATGTTAGGGAATACAATTTCCTTCGTTTGGCTGATCGCTTTCATGTAGCTGTAGCCGCTGTCCAGACCAACGGGAGTTAAGTGCATCGTCTAATCACTCCTTCATGATTTGGTGCACAATTTTACTGCTATGTCATTCATTAACATATGATCGGGTTAACATTTGCTGTTTACGCCGGTAGCTTATGATGACGTTATTACAATGATATACTGTCTGTTTACAAATAATTACCTAAATAATCATGGAAGATTTTTTCATCCTTTAGAAAGAATCAGGTTGAAAAACAAATAATAGTCCGGCAGAGCATAAACGTTCTGCCGGACTAAGAAACGGGCCTGCCAATTACCCTAATCAACCGTGACTTCCGTTGGGCAAATGTTGGGCAAATATAGAAAGAATCTTACAGGTTTCGGGGCGTTATTTGTCGGCCGAGATCCTTTAACTCTCTGTCAAAATCGGTTATCGCCCTGCCTGAGCCTATTCCTCTGGCAATATCTTTAACCTGCGTTACGAAGCCTGCATTTGAGGTCACATATACGGTATTTATAGAAGACTCCACACCTTTAATTCTTTTGCACACCGCATTTTCTACAGCTTTGACCTGATTGCCTTTAATATTTGGATTAATGTCCAAACCGATAAAAGCTTTGTTGCCGGAAACCACCACGGTTGATTTGTTTACTCCGTTGACTTTATCGGCTTCTCTGGCAATACGCCCGGCTTTGCCATTATCCGTCACACCGGTTTGCGTTGGGGTTTGCATTGGGGTTTGATTGGGAACCGGTTGAGGCGGAAGCGGTTTCCTGGTGACACCGCAACCGCCGCAAAAGAAGGAAGCCGCAATGAATAAACCTAATGCCAGGACCCAGAATCTTTTTGCCTTCATAACATCACTCCTTAAAATATTTTAGTAGATTTTAATTTGTCAGCATTATTATGAAAAAACTTACTGCTGTTTATGCATGAATCTTTAGGCAAAAGTGATTTGCTGCCGGCAGGATAAAATCGCTGTTGGCGAGTATGGAAGGAAAACTGAGACGTGAGGCGAAAACGTTTATAATTATCTTGTCATCACAAACGGCATTTAACCGCTGTTACTGGTCACACCATCTCAGTTACGGCCAAGTAAAACAACTGCCGCGAGCGATTTAGCGGATGCTTATGAGCGAACGGTAGTTGTTTTA
>WQUS01000400.1 GCA_009781965.1 Bacillota bacterium
GAATGCCAGTATTCTGCAGCGGCTGTTATGGATGAACAAAGAGTATATGAATAAACAAATCATCTGGTTCATCCTGGGCGTTGCGGCTGCCGTTGCGGTAGTATACATTCCCTATGAAGACTGGCGCAAGTATACCAAATATTTATACGTGATTAATCTGCTTATCCTTGGGGCGGTGCTGGTGCTCGGCCAGACTTCCATGGGTGCGGAGCGCTGGATTAATCTGGGTCCTTTTGTGTTTCAGCCCTCCGAATTTGCCAAAATTATTATGATTATCACTTTGGCTGATTTTATGGCCCAGCGGGAAGAGCATTTGGGCAGTATTCGGGAGTTGGCGCCCTGTTTTGTTTTTTGGAGCGTGCCTTTGCTATTGATTATGGCCCAGCCTGATTTGGGCACTTCGCTGGTGTTTGTGGCGGTTTTATTTGTGATGCTTTTTGTGGTCACTTCCCGGGCGCCTCTGCTGCTTGGCGTTTTTGCCTCCGCCCTGGCCGCCGTGGTGGCTTTGGTGTGGTCCCATTTTAAGTTTGGCACTTGGCTGCCTTTGCATGATTATCAACTGAAGCGGCTGGTTATTTTCATTGATCCCTGGTCGGATGCGCAGGGAGCCGGCTATCATGTAATCCAATCCCAAATTGCCATTGGTTCCAGCGGTTTTTGGGGGAGGGGGCTGTTGCGCGGTTCCCAGAGCTTTTTGGAGTTTTTGCCAATCAGGCATACTGATTTTATCTTCTCCGTATTGGCGGAGGAACTTGGCTTTCTGGGCGCTTTGGCCCTGTTAATTTTATATGCTCTGTTTCTCTACCGGGCGATCCGCATTGCCGCCGAAGCCAAAGATACATACGGTTCCCTGCTGGCTACCGGGATTGTCGGCATGTTTACTTTTCACATTTTAGTCAACATTGGCATGACTGTTTCCATCATGCCTGTCACCGGCCTGCCCTTGCCGATGTTCAGTTACGGAGGCAGCAGCATGATTGCCAATATGATTGCCGTCGGTATTTTGCTGAATATTCATTTGCGCAGTCAAAGGAACATCTTTTAACCGCACTGTTACTTTGCCCGGCAAAACAATTAGCTGTAATATTTTAGCAGCTCCCCCCGTATATACTTGATAAGAATATTATGGGGGGATTGCCATGTTTAAGTGGAACAGGTCGCCGCGGCCGAAAGCCGGGCCAAAGGAATATCCCGATGACTGGGCCAGTTATTATCAAACCTCTGCCGGCTGGGGGAAAAAATCTATGGCCGGGCAGCGGCGGAACCGGAACAATTTTTTCCGGATTGCCGCCGTGCTGCTGATCCTGGCGGTTTTATTTATGGTCCGCCAGGTGTCTTATCCGGTTGGCGAACAGGCGCGTGAAAACTTGCGTTATTTGCTTACGGCGGAATGGAATTTTCAGCCACTGTTGGATAAGTCGGTGCAATTGGCTGCCCAGATGGTTAACTGGGACAACCCCTTGCTGCACGGTACTCCGGGTACTGCTCTGGAACCGGTGACCGGACAGGGGCTAAGCAGAAACGTGTTAACTGTGCCTGTGCCGGGCCGGGTGGTGCAACAATATGGTTGGGTGAAATCACCTGTGGACGGGTTGGAGAGATTTCACGCCGGGATTGACATCAGCGCGCCACTTGGGGAGACGGTAACCGCCGCCGCGGACGGCCGGGTGGATAAAGTGGCCGAGGACCCGGCGCTGGGTAAATTTATTCTGATTAACCATAGCGCTGGCAGCTACACCCTTTACGGCGGAGTAACCGATATTAGCGTGGCGGAAGGCCAGGAGGTGCGCGCCGGTCAGACAATCGCGCTGGTGGGTGAAGGGGATACCTCCGGCGGCGGTTTGCACTTTGAGGTCCGGGAAAACGGCAAACTGGTTGATCCCCTGACCAGGTTGGATATTAATGCACATTGACGGAGGTGGAGTGGTGCGATTAGGACGTTTTTGGGGTATTAGCTATACCTTGAATCCTTTTTTTCTGATTTTGCTGCTCCTGTACTTCGTTGCCGGCGCCTTGGACCGGGGACTGATTGCTTTTGGCGTAGTGCTGGTGCATGAAACAGCCCATGCTTTAACGGCTAAGCGGCTTGGGGTGGCGGTTGAAGAGGTGGAATTGCTTCCTTTCGGCGGAGTGGCCAGAACGGGCGCCGAACTGCCGGTGCAGCCGCTGCGGGAGATTTATGTGGCGGTCGCCGGGCCGGTCAGCAATCTGGCCTTGTTTTCCCTGGCCGTGGCCTTGAAAAATTACGGGATCTGGCATGCCGGGCTGGGTCCGTTTTTTTTACAGTGTAATTTGCTGGTAGCTTTTTTTAACCTGCTGCCCGGACTGCCCCTGGACGGAGGCCGTATTTACAGGGCTTGGCGCGCCCAGCGGGACGGTATCGCCAGGGCTACATACAAAGCCGCCGGCTGGGGGCAGTTTATCGCTCTGGTCATAATGTTCGCCGGCGTAGCCGGGATTCCGGCCGGTTATTGGGGGCTGGATATTCCGCTGACCGCGCTGTTTTTGTTTTACGCCGCCACCCGGGAGCGGCGGGAATCGCCCCACCTTTTTTTGCGGCTGCTGCGGTTTAAAAATGAGGAGCTGACCAGGGAAGGGGTGCTGCCGGTAGTTCAGTTGGCGGCGGTGGAAAGCATCCCGCTGGGGATGCTGGTCAGGCCCTTTATCCCCCGGCGTTACCACCTGGTAACCGTGCTGGACAGCCAACATCACTTTATGGGCACAGTGACTGAAAAAACGGTCATCGACGCGCTGCTGCAGCGTGGCGCCGGCGTCACCGTGGGAGAATTACTGGAAGGTTAGACTTGCTTTTTCCGCCGATTAATGGTATTTATCTGAGGAAATGAAAATGTGGAGGAACTGGTCACACGTTACTGCTTTCGCATCAAGCCGGCCCGTAAAGTTATTAACCGTGCGCTCATACTCTTCGAGAAATCGCTTACGGTTAATAACTTTACG
>WQUS01000401.1 GCA_009781965.1 Bacillota bacterium
ATTCCCACCTTCTGCCACGATCCTTCTCTCCCAGGAGTGGCGTCGTGCCGGATTTGCGTGGTGGAAGTGAAGGGCAGCAGAAAACTGACGCCGGCCTGCATGACCGTGGCCAAAGAGGGCATGGAAGTAGAAACCGAGTCGGCAGCAGTAGTGGAGGCCAGAAAAACCATCCTGGAACTGATTCTGGCCAATCACCCCATGGACTGCATGACTTGCGATAAAAACGGCGCCTGCAAACTGCAGGATTACGCCTTTCAGTACAACGTTAAGGATACCGGATTCGCCGGCGAAAAACACCAGTATGACCTGGAAGATGATAATCCTTACATCATCCGGGACATGAACAAGTGCATCCTCTGCGGCAAATGCGTGCGGACCTGCGCCGCCGCGGACAGAAACATTATTGACTTTGCCTACCGCGGTTTTAAAACCAAGGTGGCCCCGCCGATGGATGTTTCCTTGGGCGAGTCCTATTGCGTCTATTGCGGACGCTGCGTGACAGTATGTCCCGTCGGGGCTTTAACTGTAAAATCGCTGGCCGGTAAAGGCCGCACCTGGGAAATCGAGCAAAGAGACATTACCTGCACCTTTTGCGAAAAAGGCTGCTCCTTTAAACTCAATCTCAAGCATAACAAAGTGCTCGCCGTTACCCCCGGCGCCCCGGCCGAGGGAAGACCCCTGTGCCTGAAAGGCCGCTTGGGATTAGAGCTGCTGCACTGTGAGGAGCCGATCAAGCCGCAGCTCAAAAAAGACGGGCAGTTTGTGGAAGTTTCCTGGGCCGAGGCACTGGGCCTGAATAAAGTGCTGGATAAGATCAATAACCTCGAGGGTAAATGATTAGTAATTGCTCTTGAGTTAAGTTTTTAAGTTTGCCAGAAATCGCATTTAAAGGAGGCTTAGCGCCAGTGGCTGAAGTCACCCTGACCATTAACGGACTTGAGGTGACCGTGCCTCAGGGGACCACCATATTACAGGCGGCAGAAAAACTGGGATTATTTATTCCCACTTTATGCTATGATCCGGAACTGACCAGACCAGGCTCATGCCGCATCTGTGTCGTAGAGGTGGAGAAAGCGAAAAATCTTACCGTTTCCTGCGCCACCGAGGCCAAAAACGGTATGGTGGTACAAACTGATTCCCCGGCGGTCATTGAAGCACGTAAAACCATACTTGAACTGTTATTAGCCAACCATCCCGATGATTGTCTGACCTGCGGCCGGAACGGCGACTGCCGCCTGCAGGACTATGCCTATATGTACGGCTTACGGACGGCGGGTTTTGCCGGCGAGAAGCATGCTTTCGAGATTGAGGATGAAAATCCGTTTATTGTACGGGATATGAATAAGTGCGTGCTGTGCGGCAAGTGCATCAGGATGTGCGATGAAATTCAGGGTAACAATGTCATTGACTTTGCCTACCGTGGTTTCCGCACTAAAGTGTCCACCTCCATGGACACTTGCCTGACCGATTCAAACTGCGTATTTTGCGGCAACTGCGTAGCGGTTTGTCCGGTAGGCGCACTGCAGGAGAAAGGATTGCGCGCCGCGGCCAGAACCTGGGAAGTGAAAAAGGTTAAAACCACCTGCCCTTATTGCGGCACCGGCTGCAGCTTTGAGTTAAATGTGAAAGACAATCGCGTGGTGGGCGTTACTTCCTGCGACGGCGAGGTCAACGGCCGGGCCCTGTGCGCCAAAGGGCGCTTCGGCTACGGTTTTATTCACCATCCCGACCGGTTAACCGCACCGCTGATTAAAAAGGACGGTAAGTTGGTGGAAGCATCCTGGGAGGAAGCCATCAGCCTGGTCGCCCAAAAGCTGGGCGCCGTTAAAAAGCAGCATGGTTCCGACGCGCTGGCGGTGCTTAGTTCGGCCCGCTGCACCAACGAAGAAAATTACCTGCTGCAAAAACTCACCCGCGCGGTGTTCGGCACCAATAATATCGACCACTGCGCCCGTCTCTGACACGCTCCCACCGTCGCCGGTCTGGCGGCTGCCTTTGGAAGCGGAGCAATGACTAACAGTGTCAAAGACATCGCCGGGGCTGATTTCATCCTGGCGATCGGCACCAACACTACGGAATCGCACCCGATTATCAGCCTGCAGGTGAAAAAAGCCAAACGCAACGGCGCCACCTTAGTAGTGGCGGATCCACGGCGCACAGAAATAGCGGACCTGGCCGACACGCACATGCAGCTGCAATCCGGTTCGGATATCGCCCTGCTCAACGCCATGGCTAATGTCATTATCAGTGAAGAACTGTGGAATAAAGAATTCGTCGAGCAAAGAACCGAGGATTTCGCAGCCCTGAAAGAAACGGTAGCCAAGTATACGCCGGAGTACGCGGCGGCCATTACCGGCATCCCGGCCCAAACAATCAGCGCAGTGGCCCGGAGTTACGCCCAGGCGACCAATGCCACCATTCTTTACACCATGGGAGTAACCCAGCATATTTGCGGCACCAATAACGTTTTCGCGGTGGCCAATTTAGCCATGCTGTGCGGACAAATCGGCAAACCCAACAGCGGCGTCAATCCGCTGCGGGGGCAAAACAACGTGCAGGGCGCCTGTGATATGGGCGCGCTCCCCAATGTCTACACCGGTTATCAAGCGGTAACCGTGGCGGACAACCAAGCCAAGTTCGCCCAAGCCTGGCAGGTAAACGAACTGTCCGCCAAGACCGGCCTGACCATCGGCGAAATGCTGGATGGCGCCATCGCCGGCAGCGTCAAAGCCATGTATATCCTGGGTGAAAACCCGGTGCTTTCGGATCCGGACGCCGATCACGTCGTTCATGCCCTGGAGCATCTGGATTTTCTGGTGGTACAGGATATTTTCCTCACCGAAACGGCAGCCTTGGCCGACGTAGTACTGCCCGGCGCCAGTTTCGCCGAAAAAGACGGCACCTTCAGCAACACCGAACGCCGGGTGCAGCGGGTGCGTAAAGCCATCGACCCGGTG
>WQUS01000402.1 GCA_009781965.1 Bacillota bacterium
GTTTTATTTTATGTGGCGCAAGCTGACACTGCCAATTCTTGTTCCGGTTTTGTTGTTTCTTTTATTTGCAACGACAGCCGAGGCAAGTACCCAAGTAACTGTTAACGGTAAAACCTTGACTTTTGATTCGGCGCCCATCGTGCAACAAGGCAGAACACTGGTACCGTTGCGAGCAATTTTTGAAGCGCTGGGCGCCACAGTTGACTGGCAACCAGCCGCCAAGACAGTTACCGCTACGAAAAATGACACTGTTATTCAATTGATCGTGGGCGGCCAGGCCTACAAAAACGGTCAGGAGGTAACTTTGGATGTGCCGGCCAAGATCATCAACGGCAGAACATTAGTGCCTTTGCGTTTTGTTTCCGAAGCGCTCGGCGCAACTGTGGACTGGAATAACGGCACTATCGCGATCACTGCGGCTGCTTCCGCTTATCAGTTGATTGACCAAGCCAACCAGGCATTGAAAAACGCGCCGGCATATGCCATGGATATAAGTATCAAGATGGACATGAATACGGCCGGTCAAACTAAAACGGTAATCTCTACCGGAACCATTAAAGAAGCCAGGATGGGCCGGGATAACGTAGGCATAGCAGTCAACCTGAATGTGGCGGCAACGGGACAGGCACAAGCCGACAAGTATGCCTATTACTATCAAGACGGCTATTATTACATCAATGCCCAGGGCAAAAAAGTAAAGATCGCCATGCCGCTGGAAGACGCATTAAAACAATCTAACGCAGCAGCTCTTAATTTACAGGAAAGCATGATCAAGGAGCAGAAAATTACCGGTAAAACCCTTTCTTTCCAGTTGAATGAATCTGCGGTCAAGCAGTTGCTTGGTTCAACCTGGACCGAGACATTAGGTTTGTTGAAGGATCCGGTTAAAATGAATATTAACAGTATGAACATTACCGCTACTTTAGACGATCACAATCAACTCAGCGCAATCAGCATGCAGTTGTCCGCCACCGCAGGATATAAAGACGGCAAAACGACTGCGATTAATTACACTCTAGACACCAAGGTTACTCAAATAGGCGGCAATGTAACTGTTCCTTTCCCCGGCGACCTTAACACATACACCGAGGTGGTTAATTAATTATGAAACTTTTTACTCCGGTCAAAATAGGCGGACTGGAACTGCGAAACCGGGTGGTCATGCCGGCCATGCATCTCGGTTACTGCAGGAACGGTTTTGTAACCCCAAGGCTGACAGAGTTTTACCGGGCCCGGGCTAAAGGCGGGGCCGGTCTGATTATTGTTGGCGCTTGTAGTATTGATGAGCAAAGCATAGCCAGCATGATTAAACTTGACGATGATAAATACATACCCGGTCTGGCACAGTTAACCGAAGCCGTGCATAAGGAAGGAAGCAGCATCGCCGCCCAACTATTCCACCCCGGTCGTTATGCTTTCTCATTTTTAGACGGTATTCAGCCGGTGGCGCCCTCGGAGCTGGCTTCCCGGATCACCGGACAAAAACCCAGAGCTCTGACGGTGGCTGAGATTAAAAACACGATAGAAAATTTTGCCCGGGCGGCCATCAGAGCGAAAAAAAGTGGTTTTGACGCCGTTGAAATTATTGCCGGCACCGGGTACTTGGTATCCGAATTTTTATCGCCGGTCACCAACCGGCGTGAAGACGAATACGGCGGTGATTTTGAACGGCGGATGAAGTTCGGCTTGGAAGTGGCCGCCCAGGTCCGGGAGGCCGTGGGACCGGAATATCCGGTCTTATTCCGGGTCAGCGGCAATGAATTTATGGCCGGCGGCAATAGCCTGCGCGAAACGTCTGTTTTTTGCACCCGGTTGGAACAAACGGGAGTTAACGCCTTTAACGTCACCGGCGGCTGGCATGAATCCCAGATCCCCCAAATTACCATGGCGGTGCCCAGAGGCGCTTATACTTATCTGGCCAGGGCTGTTCGCGAAGCGGTACAAGTCCCCGTGCTGGCCTGCAACCGGATTAACGACCCGCTTTTGGCCGAAGAAATATTGCAGAACGGCGAAGCCGACTTAATCGGGATGGCCAGGGCTATGATCGCCGATCCTGATTTGCCGGCCAAAGCCGCCGCCGGGCGGGAACATGAAATTCGCCCCTGTATTGGCTGCAACCAGGGCTGCCTTGACGCGGTATTTGCCATACAGCCGGTGAGCTGTCTGGTTAACCCGCAGGCGGGTAGAGAGTATGAAAAGGAGTGCTGGCCGGCCGCACGGCCTAAGAAAGTGCTGGTGGTAGGCGGCGGTCCCGCCGGTATGGAAGCAGCCAAAGTCGCCGCCGAGCGGGGACATGACGTTACCTTATGGGAAAAAAATAACCGGTTGGGCGGCCAGCTTATCCTGGCGGCGACCCCGCCCGGACGCGAGGAATTTACCGCCTTTGTCGGCTACCTGACTTCGGAATTGACCAGACTGGGAGTAAAAGTAGCATTGGGCAGGGATGGCGACGAGCATAATATTATTGCTTTCGGCGCGGACGCTGTAATCATGGCCACCGGAGCGGCGCCAGCCGCGCTGCCGCTTGCGGCTGCCCACGGCCCTAATGTTGTTCAAGCATGGGATGTCCTGGACAAGCGGGCCACTGTCGGCAGACGGGTGGTTATTATCGGCGGCGGAGCGGTGGGATGCGAGACGGCGGCCTATCTGGCCCGCAAGGGCACTATTGATGCGGAAACCCTGTATTTTCTGGCCCTTAACGAGGCGGAGAATTGGGAGCGTTTAAAAGAGTTGGCAACCAGAGGAACCAAACAAATTACCCTAGTCGAAGCGCGCCAATCTTTAGGGGCGGATATAGGAATGTCTTCGCGCTGGATTATCCTTCAGGAACTGCGCCGTTACGGGGTGCGGGTGATGACCGGAGCCAAAGTAACGGCTATTGACGACCGGGGCGTAGCGGTGGAACACAACGGCGACGAGAAGCTGCTTGAAGCGGATACTGTGCTGCTGGCGGTTGGTTCACACCCGGTCGCGGAATTATGTGAAAAAATTAAAGAAAAACTGCCCGAGGTGTATATGGCCGGGGATGCCGTAACCCCACGTAACGCGCTGGAGGCGGTACGACAGGGTTATCTGGCCGGAACGATATTATAAAGCGACATCTTCCCACGGCTGTCGGGAATATAAATCCAAGCCTTCAAAACCCCCCAAAACACGCGCCAAGGAAAACCAAATAGTCATCAGTGCGTTTCTCTTAGCGTAGGATGGAGTTCTGGTAGGTGAGGTCGGTAAACATATCGGCATGGCTTTTGGATACGTTATTACCGACCCGCACCATCAGCATATTTGCCTGATGCTCAAGGATCTCCGGATCATCGGTATGGCGTCTCTTGAAACCCACCGAACTAAATAATTTTTTCAGCATATCCCGATACTGCCATACGTTCAAGCCGCTGCCTTTTAAATCCCAGTGCCAGTGAAATTCCGTGGTGATCACAATAAATTCTTCCAGAGAGTGATTTTTAAAAGCTTCCGCCAGCAACGCCTTGGCCAGGCCTCTATTTTGCCAATTATGGCTTACTTCAATGGCGCCCAGTTCCAGCAGGCGCGGATGCCTAATCCAACGGCTAAATTCACCCGGGTAATGAAATAGCACATAGCCAACTATCTTTTCATCAATCTGGGCTATATAAACCAATCCTTCGGGCAAATCGGCGATATCCATCAGCGCTTCCTTCTGGCGCCGGGGAGAACGAAAATTGCCCAATCCATCGTCAATTGCCATTGCTTCCAGCCTGGTGCGGGAAACCGGTCCTTCTACTGACACTGTGCCTTTGTTAATTGCCAATTGCATATTTGTAGCCACCACCACTTCCGTAGTTTTCAAGAAGATAAATAAAATCAGTGCTAAAAGTTCTGCTGCGAGATTGGATTTTCGATTTAAAATGGTATGGTTTTAAGAAATATTCTGAATAAATATCGTTAATCCTGCAAAGAGATTATTTTTTATTTCAAAAATCTTGCCTAATTCCAGCTGATGTCATGTTTTTGCGAACGATATAAGAAAGCGGATCTGGTTATGCCAAGCAACTTAGCGGCTTTAGTCTGATTGCCGCCACTCTTATCCAAAGCCTTGATAATCAATTCTTTTTCCAATTCTTCAAAAGATATTCCCTTGTCGGGAAAATCAATCAAAAAATTACTGACCCCATAACGGGGCGAGGCGTTAATTTCTCCAGGCAAATGTTGGGGCTCTATTCTGCTGTCGCCACAGATAATGGTTGATCTTTCAATCACATTTTGCAATTCCCGGACATTGCCGGGCCAATGATAATTGCATAATAATTCCATAGCAGCGGCAGATATTTCGCTGACCTGGTAAACATAACCGTACTTTTGTAAAAAATGCTTTGCCAATAACGGAATATCTTCTCTGCGTTCCCTTAAAGGCGGTAAATGAATTGGGATCACGTTTAAACGATAAAATAAATCTTCGCGGAAGACACCTTTTTTAATGGCTTCGTCCAACTCCCGGTTGGTGGCGGCAATAACTCTTACATCAACAGAAAGCGTTTCCGTGCCGCCCACCCGTTCAAAGGATTTTTCCTGCAGCACTCTTAATAGTTTGGCCTGCATATTTAATGACATTTCGGCTATTTCATCCAAGAATACCGTTCCTTTATTCGCCAGTTCAAAACGCCCGGGTTTACGGGCGGTGGCGCCGGTAAAAGCGCCTCGTTCATGGCCGAAAAGTTCATTTTCCAAAAGCTGTTCCGGCAGAGCCGCGCAATTAACGGTAATAAACGGTCTGTTGCGCCGCGGGCTGTTTTGATGAATGGATACCGCAGCTAATTCCTTGCCGGTGCCGCTTTCGCCGGTAATCAGCACACTGGCGTTGCTGTGGGCTACTTGTTGAATCAAAGCGCTGATATCCTTCATCACTTTGTTTCGGGTAATAATATTACCGTATTTGCTTGACGGTTCAGAACGCAGACAAGTAACTTCAGTTTCTGATTTGATTAGCAGTAGGTTCTGCTTAATGGTCCGTTTTAATTCTTCCCAATCAAAAGGTTGGGTAATATAATCAGCGGCGCCGCTTTTCATTGCTTCAATAGCCGTCTCAATAGTTCCGTTGGCGGTCAGTATAATGACCGGCAGTTTGGGATCCATTGTTTTAGCCCCTTTAAGCACTTCCAACCCGTCTATGTCCGGCAAATGCAGATCCAGGATTACCAAAGCAGGATGCTCAAGACGTATTTTGTCCAAACCGTCGCGGCCCCGGCAGACCACTTCAGTCTGATATCCTTCCTGGCGCATCGCCCGCTCCAACGCCAAACACATTGACCTTTCATCGTCAATAATCAATATTTTTGGCATCCTCTGTGCCACTCCCTGTCTGTTAAGATAAAAATAAAAGGTAACTTGACGCCAAACCTTGTACCCGTTCCCAAGGCACTGTGACGTTGATTTGATTTGCCAGAGGTTTTAATTAGGTACTGTTCGAAAAAAAACAATTGCCTGTCTGATTTCAAACAATATATGTCCATTAATTCATCGTCTTGATCATCGCCATGTATAGCCATGTAAAAATAGCCGGGGATTGTCTGATAATGAACAATCCACTTGCCAACAGCATTACAAATTCACTTGTAAAACAATAAAGCAGTTAAGAACAATCCCTGGCATGATTATTGCCTGATATATTATTTGGATTTTTGTTTGCCCAAATTTGTAGTATTGCAAACAAATTCATTATATCACATTCCTTATTCGCAATAAAGCTGTAAAGGAGGTTGGCAGAGCGTCAAACAAATGGTAAGTTACTGTTCACGCGTTACTGTTTAGCATCGAGCGGCGCGAAAACCGTTTATCGTGCGCTCATGCTCTCCGAGAAATTGCTTGCGGTTAACGGTTTTGCCTGCCTGGGCTTTGATTATCAATAAACACTGAACATTAGCAATGGTAATAATTGTAATAATACACTGCAACTTCATATTGACGTTGAAGCCGCTGTAAAAAACCTAAAGGAAAACATTTTATTGGAATAGCGAGTGATACTAGTGCTGGATGGACTAATTTTAAAAGCAAGTGCGTTAATGGTCGCCGGGACGCAAGCCGCCAATGCGGTGGCTACTGCCTCGGGAACCGGTTTACCTTGGTGGGCATGGCCAACCTTGCTGTTTATAACCTGTTTTGTGCTCGGTATTGTGGCCGCTCTGTCCGGTGTGGGCGGCGGCGTATTGTTTACGCCGATCGTAGGCAGCCTCTTTCCTTTTCACATGGATTTTGTCCGCGGCGCGGGATTAGTTGTAGCTTTGTCCGGTTCATTGGCTGCCGGACCGGGACTTTTAAAGGCTAATCTGGCCAATTTACGTTTAGCGCTCCCGGTGGCTTTAATCGCTTCGATTTTTAGTGTTATTGGCGCCATGATTGGGCTGGCTTTGCCAACCAATGTGCTGAATATAGCCCTTGGTACTACAATCACCCTGGTGGCCCTCCTGTTTATATTCTCTAAAAACAGTGACTTCCCGAAAGTCGGCAAAGCGGACGCCATCGCCAGAACATTGAACATTAAAGGCTCATACTACGAGCCTTCCGCAGGCGAAGCCAAAGATTGGACGGTCTGGCGTTCTCCCCAAGGTTTTTTGTTGTTTATCTTCATTGGCCTAATCGCGGGGATGTTCGGTTTGGGCGCCGGCTGGGCCAATGTGCCGGTACTGAATCTGCTGATGGGAGCGCCGCTTAAAATAGCGGTTGGTTCCAGTAAATTTCTCCTGGCCATTACCGATACCTCAGCCGCCTGGGTTTACCTAAACGATGGCGCAGTGCTGACAATTATCACCGTGCCTTCCGTATTGGGAATTATGTTTGGTTCCCTGGTTGGGGTCAGGCTGTTGTCCATAGCCAAACCGAAAATTATTCGCACGATGGTAATAATAGTGTTGCTAATTTCAGGCATCAGGTCCCTAATTAAGGGAATTTGGGGAGTTTAAAACCCTTATAATGTGGATTATAAACTTAAGCTAAAGGATGGTAAAAAATATGGCTCCTCAAGAAAATACGCCGGCCAAGAAGTCGGCCCACGACAACGTAGAGACACCGCCGGAGCAGGTAGCTTATGCCCACTTATTACAGTATTGCTCTTGGATCGGAATCGTTGTCTTGAGCGTGACATTCCTGCTTTATATAACCGGTATATTAACTCCGTTTATTCCGCCCAGCGACATGCCGTTGTACTGGCACCTGCCCGTCAATAAATTTCTGGCAGCCACCCATGACCCTCGCGGTTGGGACTGGGTGCTCCTGTGGAACCGCGGTGAATATCTTAGTCTGTTCGGAATAGTCTTTTTAGCCGGGCTGACCATCATAGGTTACTTGTTTTTGCTTTTGCCGGCTTACCTGCGTAAGAAAGATTGGATTTATACAGCCATCGTAGCGGTGGAGGTAATCCTCTTGGTTTTGGCTGCCTCTGGTTTAATCGTAATTGCCGGCTAAATAGCAAGAGAAATCAACGTGGGGAGTTTTTTTAATGAGCAATTTTCTGCGGCAATATGCGGCCTATAAGGAAGAATTCCTCAAGGAATTAAAAAGCGTTAACGTAACAGTTAATTTAAAAAATAACGCGGACAGCAAAAAAGTAGTCCTGGAGTTGTTTGAGGAATGGCTCAAAGGGAAAACTGCCCCCAGGAAATCTCAACCGATGGCCAACGATTCATTTGATTCTTTTCTGGATGAGGTATTGTTTCGAGCGAAAAAGATCCTTCTTGCCCGGGGCATCAGGATTTCCTACCTGTCATTAAGTCAGCAGATCGGAATTGCTGAGTCCTGGAAATGCATCAAAGTCTTTGGCAACGATACTATCTTTTACCGCATTGGCAAAACAAAACCCCGCAAAGGCCCCCACAAGGGCCGGGAATACCTGGTCTTCGACCTGGTGATGGACGGACACAAAAAGCAGGTTTTTGTCCCGCTGCTGCAAAAAAAGGACCGTATCGAAAGCAGCTTAGGCGCCTCCCTGGAAAGGGAGCTGCCACAAGTCGAAGCCACCGGTAAATATCGTTTAAAATTATTGCTGTCTTATGAAGTAGTCAGGGAAAAGAATATTCGTTTGGCCGCCAGGAAACTGGCTGATTTTGTAGGGACTACCAAGCCTTACCTGGATGACTTGGGCGTGCTTTAGCAGGCTATATTAAACAGGCCGTTTTAATGAAGCAGTTTGCTGTTACCGGCGACAGAGTTGGCTGTCGCCGTGCTCCGGTAACGGACATGCAATATTTCCTTTGCTTTGGCGCTTAAAGGGCCATCCAGGTAGCGGTGATATAACTCCCAAACAGCTGGGTTTTCATGAGCCCGGCGCTTTTTTTTGTTCAAATCAATAGTGTACAGGGCGTTGGCCCTTTTGCG
>WQUS01000403.1 GCA_009781965.1 Bacillota bacterium
GAGGCCCTGCCGCACCGAATCCCGGCGGCTTTTGCCGCCGGCAATAATCATCACCTTGTTTGATTTGAGCAAATCGCCCAGCACGCCGGCAAAACGCTGTTCCGCACCAGGCGCCACCACCAGAACAACCCCGGCCACCGGCGCCGCCAGCAAAGAGCGCAAAGAGTGCTCCACCACCGGACGTCCCGCCAGACAAAGCAGCTGCTTGTTAATCTCCCGCCCCATGCGGGTACTGGCGCCGGCGGCGGGAACCACGGCCCAGGCGCTGTTACCCAAGCACGTTCACCTCTTTGTACCGCTGCGCACCCGATTGCGGCTCACCGCGCCGCTCATTTAACTTGGGTTTGGCAAAAATCATCCGCCCCGCCGCCGTCTGCAGCACGCTGGTCACTAAAACAGTAATCGTCTGGTTCAGATAGCGTTTGCCGCCATCCACCACAATCATCGTACCGTCATCCAGGTAAGCGACGCCCTGGCCGGACTCTTTGCCTTCTTTAACCACCTGCACCACCATTTCCTCACCAGGCAGCACAATTGGTTTTACGGCGTTAGCCAGCTCATTGATGTTCAACACCTTGACTCCATGCAACTCGGCTACTTTGTTCAGGTTAAAGTCATTGGTCAGTATTTTGGCACCCAATTTTTGCGCCAGTTTGACCAACTTGGTATCCACCTCGGCGTTTTCATCCAAGCCTTTGGTGTTATCGTTAATCTGCACTTTCACCGGCGATTCCTTGCGCAAGTGGTTTAAGATATCCAACCCCCGCCGGCCCCGGTTACGCTTCAGCAAATCCGATGAATCCGCGATATGACGCAATTCTTCCAACACAAACCCGGGCACCACCAAAGTACCCTCAATAAAGCCGCTGGCACACAGATCGGCAATCCGCCCGTCTATAATCACACTGGTGTCGAGCAATTTTTGCCCGGCGCCGTGTTTGCCTTCCTGGGCTGCTTTATCTTTGCCCCCCAGCCGGGAAAAATTACCGAAAAATCCGGCTATCTCCTCTCTCTTTTTGACACTGATCGCCATCCCGAGATAAGCCATAAGCAAAGTAAAAGCAATCCAAATTAATTTACCGATCGTACCCATAAATGAAAAAACAGAACCCAGCAAATTAGCTATTATGAGTCCAACAATCAGACCAACCGATCCCATAACCAAATCCTGGGTCGGGGTCTTGCTGAGCATTTGCTCCAGCAGTGCCGTCAATCGCAAGGAAACTTTAATCAGCCACGGGGTCACAAATATCCCCAACATCAAACCGGCCAAAGTTGTCAGACCGATAAAACCCGGGCCCAACTGAGGGATATTCTCAGGCAGAGGTACAATGTTTCGGCTGACCAAGTACAGCCCGCAATATAATCCGATTGACGAAAATAAAAGTACCACCAAAATAAAAACGATTTTCCTGACCATTTATTTCACCTCCTCTCCATATCTTTGCTCCGGTGTAATTACTGCCGGCTATGAATTATTATGTACACCGGTATTTTATTATATTATGGACGAATTAGAGGTTTATTTCAACTCTTTTTGGATTTATTTTCCGAAGTTATAAAAATACGCCAGTTTTCACCGGCGTATCAGGCAAACGCTCTTTCAATCATTAATTTTGTCTTGTCTTCATTCATTTCTGTGGCCAGTACCAATTCACTGATTAAAATTTGCCTGGCACTCTCCAGCATCTTTCTTTCTCCGGAGGAAAGGCCCTTTTCTTTATCCCTGGTAATCAAGTTCCTTACCACTTCGGCGACCTCGTAAACATTGCCGCTTTTAATCTTCTCCAGGTTAGCCCGGTAACGCCGGTTCCAGTTGGACGACATGCTGGTAGATTGTTCGCTCAGGATCCGGAAAACCCGCTGCACCCCGTCTCCGTCAATCACCTGGCGCAACCCGACATCCTTATAGTTAGTAACCGGTATCATGACCTTCATATCTCCCACCGGCAATCTCAGCACATAATACTTTTTGGTCTCCCCGAGGACCTCTTTTTCTTCAATAGACTCAATAACCCCGGCGCCATGCATGGGATAAACGACTTTATCTCCGATATTGAACAATTCCAGGCCCTCCTTCAGTTATTACAAAAATACAATATCATAAATCCTGCCCGTTGTCAAGAAATAGTATATTGTAGCATAGCCTATTGCACGTGTCAATAATATTTTTATTTTTTTATCAAACCCGGCGTTCCTGCACCAACTGCTCATGGTAACGCTGCAATCCTTCCTTGATCGAGCGGGCGCGCACTTCCCCAATCCCTTCCACCGCGTCCAGCTCTTCGATGGTCGCACCAAGGATCTTACGAAACACGCCAAACTGCTGCACCATGTTCCCCACCACCTGGATAGGTAAACGCGGTATTTTTTGCAATACCCGGTAGCCCCGGGAAGTAACGGGCAAATCCAAAATATTGGCGCTGCCCGAATAACCCAAAGCCCGGGCAATCAAAGGCAGATCCAAGAGATCTTCGGAGGGCCAGCTGTTGAGCATAGCGACAATAGTCTCCGGCGTTTTTTCCACCCCCGGAGGGCTGTAGTCATAAACCACCCACAGGGCTTCCTGCCTCACATTGACCATCAGCTCCTCCATCTGCATGGTGATCAGACGCCCCTCGGTACCCAATTCACTTATGTAACGCTCAATCTCTTTCACAACGCGCAAAACCATCTCGGTACGCTGAAGCACTTTGGCCACGTCAAATAAGGTCACCGCATCTTCAAACTCCAGAATGCCCAGATTGGTCATCGCCTGGTCTAAAACATGACGGTACTTTTCCATGGTCTGCAGGGCCTGGTTGGCCTTGGTAAGGATTACGCCCAGATCCCTCAGCACATATTTCAGGTTGCCCTTATAGATGGTGATTACTCCCCGGCGCTGGGAAATTGATATCACCAGGGAATCGGTCTGTTTGGCCACCCGCTCCGCGGTACGGTGTCTGATCCCTGTTTCGCTGGATGGAATACTCAGATTGGGAATAAGCTGCGTATTGGCGGCAATAATCTTTTTAATGTCATTGCTGATAATAATAGCGCCGTCCATTTTAGCCAGCTCGTACAAGTTGGCCGGTGTAAAAATAGCATTGACCGCAAAACCGCCTTCGGCAAGCTCTATTATTTCCGGACTATCGCCAATCACCAGTAATCCGCCTGTCTTGGCCCGCAAAATATTCTCCAGACCATCCCGCAACGCCGTGCCGGGAGCCACAGTGCGCAATACTTTAAGCAACCTGTCTTCCACCTTGTTCCTCCTTCACGCCTGCCGCGTTAAACGTCACTGTTCAGGCATCATAACGCAAATAAAAAAGCAAAAGCTTCGGCCAGGGTGGAGGCCTGCATAATTTGCAGACCCGGCACGGCCGGCACATCTTTTTGCCGGGGCATGATACAGCGCCGGAATCCCAGCCGGGCTGCTTCACGCACCCGTTTTTCCACTGCCGAGACCGGGCGGAGTTCGCCGGTAAGGCCCAATTCACCCAGAACCACGGTATCTCCGCCAATGGCCCGTTCCCGGAAGCTGGAGGCCAAGGCCGCCGCAACGCCGAGATCCGCCGCCGGTTCGTCGATATGCACCCCGCCCACCACGTTAACATAAGCGTCACAGTTACCCAGCAATAATCCCAGCCTTTTTTCCAGCACCGCCATAATCAGCGCGGTCCGGTTGTGGTCCACTCCGGTAGTCATGCGCCTGGGTACCCCGAAAGAGGTGGGGCTGACCAAAGCCTGCATTTCCACCAGCAAAGGCCTGGTACCCTCCATTGTGGGCACCACCACCGAACCGGCAACATCCCGGTGCTCATAATCCAACAGGAAAAATGACGAAGGATTGGTCACTTCACGCAATCCGGCGCCAGACATCTCAAAAATGCCAATTTCATTAGTGGAACCAAAGCGGTTTTTTACGCCACGCAAAATTCTGAATGATTGGTGCCGCTCACCTTCAAAATATAAAACTACGTCCACCATATGTTCCATCACCCGGGGACCGGCAATCATCCCTTCCTTGGTCACATGCCCCACCACAAAAACCGGCAGGGAGTGTTCCTTGGCCAACCGCATCAGCCTGGCCGTACATTCCCGCACCTGCCCCACGCTACCGGGCGACGAGTCCAGGTCCGCACTGGACATCGTCTGGATAGAATCCACCACCATCAGCAGCGGGCTTACCACAGCCGCTTGCTTTTCCACGGCCGCCAAATCTGTTTCGGCATACAGATAGAGATCCGGTTGGACCGCGCCGAGTCTGTCCGCCCGAAGCCTGATTTGTCTGGCTGATTCCTCCCCGGAAACATAGAGCACCCGACTGGAGCCGGAGCTGATCGCGCCGGCCACCTGCAACATCAAGGTGGATTTGCCAATCCCAGGGTCGCCGCCCAAAAGAACCAGCGAACCGGTCACCAGACCGCCGCCCAGCACCCGATCCAGCTCGGCCATACCGGTGGTCCTGCGCCCCTCATCCTCCAGGGACACCTGAGTCACCGGCACGGGGGCTTCCCGGCCGGCAGAAATCCGGCTGTTGCTCCGCCCGGCCGGCATAGCTTCTTCCACATAAGTGTTCCATTCCCCGCACCCGGCGCACCGGCCCAACCAGCGGGAGGTGTAATGCCCGCATATACTGCAGTAATAACCGGTTTTCTTGGCCGACAAGATAAACTCTCCCGCAGAAATAATTTTCCTGAATTATAACATAGATCTACAGTTCTTGAAAAGCTTGCCGCCAAGCCCGGGTACGCAAAACCGTTAACCGGTTACTGGTCAGACCCAGTGTTTGTTAGTACCCGTAGCCCAGGCCCGTAAAGTTATTAACCGCAAGCGATTTCTCGAAGAGTATGAGCGCACGGTTAATAACTTTACGGGCCGGCTCGATGCTGACCAGTAACGGGCGAACAATGACGACGTCACATCTTTTCTACGGTCAATTCTGTGCCGGCCTTACAGTCAATGCGCACCCGCCCGCCGCGCTTAAAGGCGCCGCGCAGCATCTCCTCGGACAGCCGGTCCTCTATTTCCTTCTGGATAGCCCGGCGCAACGGTCTGGCCCCGTATTCCTCATCAAAACCTTCCCGGGCCAGATACTCCATGGCGGACTCGGTTACCTCCACTTCAATCTCCTGCTCGGCCAGCCGTTTGGCCACTTCACGAACCATCAGCCCCACAATCGCTTTGATATGCTCTTGAGTCAGGGAATGGAACACGATGGTCTCATCAACCCGGTTGAGAAACTCAGGCCGAAAGGTCCGGCGCAGTTCGCCGGTAAGCTTTTTCTTCATCCCCTCGTAACCGGAGTCGCGGTGCTCATCGGTCTTGAAGCCAAGGGTGGTTTCCCGCTTAATCATGCTCACGCCGACATTGGAGGTCATAATGAGGACGGTATTGCGGAAATCGACCACCCGGCCCTTAGAGTCGGTCAGCCGGCCATCCTCCAGCACCTGCAGCAGCACATTAAACACATCGGGATGAGCTTTCTCAATTTCGTCCAGCAGCACCACGGAATAGGGCTTCCGGCGCACCGCATCGGTAAGCTGGCCGCCCTCCTCGTAACCCACGTAACCGGGCGGCGCTCCCACCAGGCGGCTGACCGCAAATTTCTCCATGTATTCGCTCATATCGATGCGCACCATGGCCTCTTCGTCACCAAAAAGGGCATCTGCCAATGCCCTGGCCAGTTCAGTCTTACCCACTCCGGTGGGGCCGAGAAAGATAAATGAGCCGATGGGCCGCTTGGGATCCTTAAGCCCGGCCCGGGCGCGGCGAATAGCCCGGGAAACTGCTTTCACAGCTTCATCCTGGCCAATTAACCGCTGATGCATAATTTCCTCCATCCGCAGCAACCGTTCGGACTCATCCTCAGCCAATTGATGCACCGGAATACCGGTCCAGCTGCCCACAATTTGGGCAATATCCTCGGCCGTCACTGCCAGCTCGGCGCCGCCTTTCCGTTGCTGCCAGCCACCGCGCATAGTTTCCAGCTCTTCCTGCAGTTTGCTTTCCTCATCCCTAAGTTGCGCCGCCTTTTCAAATTCCTGATTGTTTACCGCGGCTTCTTTCTCTTTCCTGGCTTCCTCGATGCGCTGCTCCAATTCTTTGATTTCCGGCGGCGTAGTCAGTACCTGCAGCCGCACCCGGGAACCGGCTTCATCCATCAGATCAATAGCTTTGTCCGGCAGAAACCGGTCGGCGATATAGCGGTCGCCCAGCCGGGCGGCGGCCTCCAGCGCCTCATCGGTAATCCGCACCCGGTGATGGGCTTCGTAACGATCCCGCAGTCCCTGCAAAATAGCCACCGTTTCCTCCACGGTAGGCTCATCGACGGTGATGGGCTGGAAGCGCCGTTCCAAGGCGGAATCACGTTCAATATACTTACGGTATTCATCCATAGTGGTAGCGCCGATACACTGCAGCTCCCCTCTGGCCAAAGGCGGCTTGAGAATATTAGCGGCGTCGATAGCCCCTTCCGCTGCGCCGGCGCCGATAATCGTATGCAATTCATCGATAAAAATAATAATATTCTTATCCCGGGTGATTTCCTCCACTACTTTCTTCAGCCGATCCTCAAATTCACCCCGGTACTTGGTGCCGGCCACCAGGGAAGCCAAGTCCAAAGTGACCAGCCTTTTACCGATCAGCACCTCCGGCACGCCGCCGGAGATAATCCGTTGGGCCAAGCCTTCCACTACGGCGGTTTTACCCACCCCGGGGTCCCCAATCAACACCGGGTTATTTTTCGTGCGGCGGCTCAAGATCTGGACCACCCGCTCAATTTCCTTTTCCCGGCCCACCACCGGATCCAGCTCATCCTCTTTGGCCAAAGCGGTAAGATCCCGGCCAAATTGATCCAAGGCCGCCGTCTGGCCGGCGCCGCAAGCGCCGCCGGCACAGCCCTGCTGAGGCTGCTGTCCCTGGGGAGCGCCGCCGCTGCCGCTCAACAGCTGAGACACAAAGTGCGCCATTTTACCCTGGTCCATGCCAAAAGCGGCCAGAATCTGGGCGGCCATTCCTTCGCCCTCCCGAATCAGGCCCAAAAGAATGTGCTCGGTACCGACGTAATTGTTACCCATCCGGCGGGCTTCCTCCACCGCAAGCTCAATCACTTTTTTTACCCGCGCCGTGGGTACAATTTCTTTGACCTCTTTATCACCCCGGCCAACAGTCTGCACAATCATCTCGCGCACCTGCTCGGCCCGGATGCCCAGCTCAGCCAGAGCCTTGGCCGCCACCCCCTCGCCTTCTCTAATCAAACCCAGCAAGACATGTTCCGTGCCGATATAAGGGTGGTTTAATCCGCCTGCTTCTTCCCTGGATAATATAAATACCTGCTGAGCCCGCTGCGTAAATTTTCCGTTCATCAGTGTTCAGCCTCCTCCTGGCCTAAGCTTTTTCTAATCAAATCAGCCCGCAATACGTCACGCTGCCGGGGAGACAGCTCGCCCGGCTGTTCCCGGAGCAAAAAAGCGGGCCTGGTCAGCACCATCAATTCCATGAGCCGGCCGGGGCTGACACCGGCCATTAAACCCAGGTCCAAACCCATTTTCAAATCCGACAAGCGGCGCATACTTTCTTCCGAAGAAATAATCCGGGCGTGTTTGAGGACTCCGTAAGAACGTCCCACCCGGTCCTGCAGCTGCTCTTTCCGCTCCCGCAGCAGCAGTTTACGCGCCTCCCGTTCCTGAGCAATCAGCTGCCCGGCCACCGCACCCAAACTGTTGATGATATCTTCCTCGGTACGGCCCATGGTCACCTGATTGGAGATCTGGAATAAATTGCCCAAAGCCTCCGTTCCTTCGCCGTAAAGGCCGCGGACTACAAAACCAAGCTTGGAGATGTTGGCAAAAACCCCTCTCAGCTGTTCAACCAATACCAGACCGGGCAAATGCAGCATGACCGATGCTCTGAGGCCGGTACCGGCATTGGTGGGACAAGCAGTCAGATAGCCGTACTGCTTCGAGAAAGCATAATCAATAGTTTTCTCCAAGCCGTCGTCCACCCGATCCACCAGTTCCCAGGCTTTTTTAAGCTGCAGCCCCGGCAGCAGGCACTGAATCCGCAGGTGATCCTCCTCGTTAATCATTACGCTGAGCACCTCGTCATCCCCCAGGGCCACCGCTTTAGCCTCATGATGCTGCAAAAAATCAGGACTGATAATATGCTTATCTACCAGGATCTGTCTCTCCACCGGGCTCAATGCCGACATCCGGGTCACTTCAAATTCACCCGCCAACTCTTGCATCTCTTTACCTTCAAACACCGGTTGAACTATATTGATTATTTCCTCGGCCTGCTCCCGGTTTAACAGGTGGGGAAAGGGATAACCGCTCAGGTTGCGGGCTATTCTAATTCG
>WQUS01000404.1 GCA_009781965.1 Bacillota bacterium
CACCGCGTCCAAAGCGCCGATATCAATGCCCGATTCAAGGGAATTGGTAGCCACAATCCCTTTCAGTGCGCCGTTTTTGAGCTTCTGCTCCACCGCCAGCCGCAGTTCCCGGGCCAACGAGCCGTGGTGGGAATAAACCAAAGTCTCGCCGGCAGCCTCATTGATGTAACGGGTCAGTTTCTCCACGGTGCGGCGGTTGTTGGCAAACACCAAAGTGGCGGTATGGGCCAGGATCTCTTTGGTCAGTTCGGCAGCCAAGGCCTGCCAGAGGGCGTCCCGCTTCTCATCCTGCCCGTCATTGGCCGAATCTGCCGCCGAATCTGCCGCATTTATGGTGTCAACGGTCAGGTGGTAGTGCTTTTGCTCAGTTGACTGCAATATGGCCACTGGCCGCTTTGCGTAGCGGTAATCTTCGCCGGCGGGAAAGGCTTGCAGACCGCCTACAAAGGCGGCCACCGGCTCCAACGGCCGCACCGTGGCGGACAAAGCAATTCTTTGAAATTCGCCCGCCAGAGGCGCCAACCGGTCCACCGCCGTGATCAGATGAGTACCCCGCTTGCTGTCCAGTACGGCGTGGATTTCGTCCAAAATCACCGTTTCCAGCCCGCTTAAAATCAGCCGACTGTTTTTGGAAGTAAGTAACAGGTTGAGGCTTTCCGGGGTGGTGATCAGGATCTCCGGCGACTTACGCAGCATCTGCCGGCGTTCGTTAGGCGGGGTGTCGCCGCTGCGGGTGAGCACCCGCAGGGCGGGAAACGGTTCGCCAGCTGCGGCAAAACAAGCCTGCAGTTCCTGCAGCGGCTTGATTAAATTGCGCTGTACGTCGTTATTCAAGGCTTTCAGGGGCGAAACGTACAGCACCCGCACCCGGCCCCCCGGCCACTGGCCGGTAATCAGCTTTTGCAGCGCCCAGAGAAAGGCGGTCATGGTTTTACCGCTGCCGGTAGGCGCGGTAATCAGCACATGCTCGCCCTTGGCTATGCGGGGCCAGGCTAAAGCCTGTATATCGGTGGGCCGGCCCACACTTTCCAGAAACCACCGGCGGATTAACGGGTGGAATAACTCCAGCGCCTCGTGCTCCATAACCTTTGCTTGCCCTCCGGGTCACTTGTTTGCAGACCGATAATCAATGCGCTTAATTTATTGCAATGTCAAGAAATTATCATTTATGGGCTGCGTTGATAAAAGACAATGTAAAACCAGTAAAAGAATACTTTTGTAATAATTCAGTTGCAGTTAATTTTTCTAATCCAACTAACGGATCTCCTACAGTATATAAGCCATTTTCAGACTTCAATACCGTAATAAAATGCCCGTTTCTTCCAAGTCCCACTCCAATTATAGCCGGTGTTTTTACTTCGCTTATGTTTTCCAAAAACGAAAATTTATAGCGTAATCCTTGTTGTTGCGCATATCGCGCCAAGTACCAATTCTCCGTACCTCTGCTGCACGAAAATACATGTTTCGCAATAGAAAGCTCCGTGTCTTTTTTACCGAATTGATCAAATACAGTAACCAAACAGGCCGGTCCGCAAGTTGAACTTGTCGATTGCATACATACACCATCAATATATTCATCACGAAACATTGCCGGATTGAGTGGCAGAATGGCCGGTTTTATATATGGTATTGAAACAAAAGCAAGACATAAAAAACACATTACCCATTGAGAATATATCTTAAAAATTTTTTGGTGCATTATTTTACTCAATGATACAGATATCAAAGCAATGATAGGAGCGCAAAAAGACACCAAAATTTCACTGTAAGGCATTGCTCTAAATGAACAGTAAATCGGTATTTGCGAAAGTGCTTTAGAAAAATAAGTCAAAGGGAAAAGCAATAATACAGCAAACATTATTATTGCTAAAAACCACAGAATTGCTTTGTTTCCTTTAAATCTTTTATACAATATTGTGCAGGCAATAAATAATATAAGTGCTACAGCCAAAGCCAAAAACCAATTCAAATTAACAAATTGCATCGTTTCTTTTTAAGCCTCCCGGTTACCATACTCATCATCTTCATTCATTAAGCTGCTTAAAAAGAATACAGACTCTCCACTGCACCGGCGCCAATTGGCTTTCTGAAAACCTGCGTCGTTTGCCTGCTGTATCCATACCGCCAGCCCACATCTATATTTGGATCACGAACACTGTCCTCAATGGTAAAGTAAAAATACCCGTCCACAATCTCCATATCTTTGATATTACGCAATGTTTCCGAATCATCGGCAGTGTTTGGCTGCTGCCACTGGTAATCAATCGTGGTCAAAAGGATGGTCTTGTGGTCTGAATCGTTAAGATAGACGCTGATGTTGTCGCCGTCCGTAAATGGGTATCTAATCGGTGATATAGCATGGCTTGCATATTTAAAACCGGTATAGTCACTGGTTACTGATAAACAGCTATTTGCTCTAATTAAATTTGTCGGCGCCTCGGATGTTTTACTGGATTGCATAGTCTGCAAATCTAAACAGGAATCCGTGTCTGATGCATAATCTGAATAATATAAATACGCTCCTTGATTCTTTGATAGAATTATAAAATTAGGGTCGGTTGTATTACCGCTATGGCCCGTTTCTGTCACACTGCCGTTGATAAGTTTTTCAAATCCGCTGCCGTCTTTCTTTACCCGGCATATGTTACCGCCCTGAAAGAAATTACCGCTCCCAGCATAACTGCCATAAGAGAAATAAATATCCTCGCCTACAAATTGGATGCATTGTATTTTAGACGGACCGCCGCCCCCATCCGGATAAAGATCAGTCCCGGTGGTTACAATCTTTTTACGCTGAGAACCGTCAGTAGTTACTGCCTCTAAACAAATCTGTCCCTTTCTGGAATTATCATCATCCACATTTTCTTCATAATATACAACGCCATCATGTTCCGTTGTAAAAGTACAATCTGTAGCCAGCGTCTTAACGCTGTAGTTTGAAAGATTAATTGTGAAAATATTACTACTCCAAAAATCATTCTCTTTGGCGCAAATTAATAGCCCCGCCTTTTCATCAATGGCTTTTATATTTCCGCCAGCCAGATCATGGCGATTCTCGCCGTTTAGAGCAACAGTATAAATTGTACTTGTGTAGACAGAGCCATTTACAGAGTCATTTGTATTAGGTGCGCTATTAATTTCCTCCAGATAAAATTGATCATTATAAATATAAATGCCGCCGCTGCCCTTATCTTTAAACAAAACTTGTTTGCCGCCGTCCGGCGCAAGACAGACCATATCTTTCACTGCGCCGGAAACATAATCATAATTCGCGAACAGCCCGGAGCTGTCAACGCTATGGGCATTGTACTCTCTGTAGTAAACGTTGCCGTTATACTTCACGTACGATCCGCCATTGTTTATGACCGACGCAAAGGCAGCAATTGGCTGTTCAGACGTTGACGGAGGAGTGTATTTAAGTACAGCGGGTATCACTGCTACAATAATAAGCAGAATAAATCCGGTAGTAATAACTTTCTTGGCCATTACCCAGCCTCCCGGTATCTTATGAGGACTATGCACCTACCTTTGCCAACTTAGATCTATATTCTCCTGCCCGATGAACCATGGCACTCACTCTTAAATTGAAATAACAATTCTTTAAAAATGTCATATACCAAGCTCACCGCGCAGCGAGCCTAGCGCTTCTTTGGCAGATGATACATTGTCCTTTTCAATATCAGCATAACCTTTTTCCAGTTCGGCATGAAATTCGTCCTCGGTCAGTATAGATAGATCAAGCGGCTGCGAAGCAGGTAGCTTAACATCAAAGGGCAATCCGCGGCAAAATATTACTTGTTTCAAAAACATTCCTACCGCGTTTGACATGGGGATGCCAAGCTGCGTTAAAATCACTTCCGCCGCTTCTTTTACATCCGGTTCTACTCTGACATACAGGTTTGTGCTTTTGCTCACAGTAAACACCTCGTATTGATGATCAAACAGCACGGTAGTAATACGGCATTGGCCAGGCTCGTCCTGCTGTTTGGCCAGCATAGAGTTAAAACCGCCGATAGTGTCGCTTTCCAGTCCGCCCATCGAACCGCTGCGGTCGAGGATAAAAACCAATTCCGTTGTGTTTGCTCTCATTGTAGTCCCTCCGTTTATTTTATTGATAAACGGAGTATAGCATCGCCAAGCCGGCGCATGGTCCCCTGTCAAGGGACAAAATTTAATCAATTCATAATGAGCCGCCCAACAGCGGCTGATCATAGCTAAAAAGCACTTCGTTGATCTGAAAAATATTGTACTTCCGGTTGGCGATAAAAAACTCCACGATGACGTCAAATTTTCGGCTGGGAGACAGAGCAAAACCTGCCCGGCCAAGCAGGTCGGCAGTTTGCTCAAGGGTGAGCTCAAGGGCGACGGCGAAGGCCAGCACGGTCGGTTTGCTCGGCGCGTAATTTGCGTTACCGCGGATTTTAGAAAATAACCGGCGGTCAATGTTAGCCCGGCGGTATATCTCCGCGTCCTTTTTACCTGTTGCGTCAATTAACCGCAAAAGCATTGCGGCAAAGGGCTCGTCAAGGTTGCTGACTAATGAGTCAAGGTCCGTTCCAGGCGCAAGGCTCCCTTGAGGAGACGCAGGGCTAGCTATAGGCGCCTTTTCAGCAACAGGCTCAAGAAACTCAAGCGACTCCTCCCGCAGCTTCGTCAGATCCAGGTCATCTACTTCTAGCTCTACTTCTACTTCTGCTTCCGTTTCCGCGAAGGCAAAATCTTTAAGCTCGGCATCGGATAACTTTCTACGCAATGCAAGATGTTCGTCAACGTAACGATCTTCTATATAACTCTCGACATCACCCAGCAGTTGCTGACTGATCGCAAAGGAGGCCTTGTCAAATAAGACAAGGGACACGTTAATGTCGTGTTCGCTGATAAAATCGCTGATAGCGGCAGTTGCCACCCGCAGAGCCTCCGCCTTCGGATAACCGTAAATACCGCTCGAAATCAGAGGAAAAGCAATGCTTTCACAGTTGTGTTGCAGGGCCAGCTCAAGAGCGTTTAGATAGCAAGCGCGCAGCAATCCTTCTTCGCCATGTTTGCCGCCGCGGTAGACAGGCCCGGCAACGTGAATGATGTATTTCGCGGGCAACATAAAACCTTCCGTAATCACAGCCTCACCCGTTTTGATCGGGGCGAGGCGGTCGCAGGCCGCTTGCAGCCGCTCCGCTCCGGCCGCGCCGAATATTGCGCCGCAGACACCGCCGCCCTTGCGCAGGCCGGTATTAGCGGCGTTGACTATCGCGTCAACGGGGAGTTTGGTTATGTCGTTGCGCAGTAATGTTAGCGGCATAGGAACTTACACCTACCTTTATCAACTTAGACTTCATTGGCCATTTCAATATCATTTCAATATCAGCACAACCTTTTTCAAGCTCGGCGTAAAATTCGTCCTCGGTCAGCTATTATTATAACCGGCTGTGCCAACAAAAGGAATAGACAATGAAAGTAACAGTCAAAGAAAAACCCCGCCTGGAAGGTGGGGTTAATTATTTAAACAGCTATTGGCAGGTAAACTAAATCCTCATCTCCCTTGCCTTAGGGCTGATAACCAGGTTGCTGCATAGCACTCCAATCAGGGTTAGCCACAATAGCCGTCCACTGCTCGGAAACGCCGTCCGCTTTACGCTGATAGGTATGAGAGTTAGTCGCTTCCTGGACATCAAAGTAGTACCAGGCAGTTACATTACTGCTGTCCGACCATACGGTCATATCGCTGCGCAGGTCGTCTGCGCTGATCACGCGGCGGTTGAGGACCCGGTTTACGATAGACATGGCTTCCGCTCTGGTGATGTTTTGGTTCGGGCGGAAGGTACCGTCCGGATAGCCGGTGATCCAGCCCAACCCGGCCGCGCGATAGATTTCGTCAGTTGCCCAGTTACCGTTTAAATCACTGAAAGTTATTGCTGTGGCCGGTGAACCGCTGGCAAAACGGGCGGCCATAGCGGCGAATTCCGCCCGGGTGATGCTGGCATTGGGATGGAAGGTCCCATCCGGGTAGCCTTTTAAGATCCTGGCTGTACTGAGGGTTGATACCGCATTATTGTACCACTTGCTTGATGATACGTCGCCGTAACTATTACTGGTTGCCCAATTGGCCTTCCGGCTGTCGTCGGTGAATAACCGGAAGAAGATGGTGGCCACTTCGGCTCTGGTAATATTAGCACCGGGATGGATTTTACCGTCAGGATAGCCAAGGATATAGGCGATGTGGTCTGTGCTGTTTAAGACTGCCGGCGGAGTTCCGGTATTGGTACCGGTATCAGTAGTTGCAGGAATACTAACTGCCTTAGCGTCGCCGCCGGTGCTGGGTTTGCTGGGAGTGCTGCTACCGCTGCCACCGCCACCGCCGGTTAGCGTCCACTGAGCATACAGGGTCACATCATTAGCCGGCATGCCGAACGTGTCGCCTGGTGCATAAGATATGCCAGTGCCGTCAGCTTTGGTGTTCCAACCGGCAAATTTGTAATTGGGCTTGGTCAGGCTGCCTGTGTTGCCAAGCACTGTTACTGCGGCCCCTGGCTGATAAGGCGAGGATGTGTCGCTGACCACTGTGCCGCCGGTACTGCCGTTGCCGTTATAGGTTACCATGTAAGTGTTTGTCTGTGCTTGCGGCGCAACCGTTACTATATCGTTTTGAGCAGCGGCGCTGCCTTCAACAGGACCGTTGCCGTTATTATAGGTATAGGTTAAGGTCACAGTGTTAGTCAGAATCTTGCCTGCGTCAGCCGGCTGCGCCGTTACTGTGTAGGTGACGGTAAAGGAATCACCGGAGGCAAGATTGTCCACTGTCAGGAGATTATCGCCTGAAATTGAATATTCTATCCTTCTTGCCGGGTCAGCGGTTGTAAGCTCCGGCACGCCCCAGGCGCCGGTCATGCTCTCACTCACGGCTATGTCCGTCGCGCTGGTTTCGCCATCGTTTGTTACCGTAATCGTATATACGACGCTGTCGCCAACATTGACTTCCGTCGCCTGGGCTGCATCTGTCATCTTCGTGACGCTAAGGATGCCCGTTTGCTCCGGCGTCCAGACCGGACTAAGGGTTATATTGCCAGTGATCGCAAACTCCTGGTCAAATTCATAGGTGTTGCCCTTACCGTCAATCCATTTGATGAGGACGTAACCTGCTTGGGCTAAATTGCCGCCATTGTCTTTGGGACCAAGCACTGTGGCTGCTTCACCGTATTGATACTTGTTGTCGTCCCGCGGCGGCGTGTTTGTTGCCGAATCCGCGCCATCGTTTGTGTAGGTGACGGTGTACGGCACAACCGTTACTATATCGTTTTGAGCATCGTCACTGCCTTCAACCGGACCGTTGCCGTTATTATAGGTATAGGTTAAGGTCACAGTGTTAGTCAGAATCTTGCCTGCGTCAGCCGGCTGAGCCGTTACTGTGTAGGTGACGGTAAAGGAATCACCGGAGGCAAGATTGTCCACTGTCAGGAGATTGTTGTCTGAAATTGCATAATCAATTGTTCTTGCCGGATCAGCGGTTGTAAGCTTCGGCACGCCCCAGACGCCGGTCATGCTCTCACCCAGGACCAGGTTCGTCGCATTGGTTTCGCCATCGTTTGTTACCGTAATCGTATACACGACGCTGTCGCCAACATTGACTTCCCTCGCCTGGGCTGCATCCGTCGTCTTCGTGACGCTAAGGTCGCCGACTTGCTCAGGCGTCCAGACCGGCCTAAGGGTTATATTGCCAGTGACCGCAAACTCTTGGCCAAATTCATAGGTTTTGCCCTTATCGTCAATCCATTTGGTGAGGACGAAACCTGCTCTGGCTAAATTGCCGCCATGGTCTTTTGGACCAAGCACTGTCGCTGCGGTACCTTTTATATACTTGTTGTCATCCTGCGGCGGCTTGCTTGTTGTCTGATCCGCGCCATTATTTGTGTAGGTGACGGTGTACAGCGGTGCAACTGTTACCTCATCGTTTTGAGCAGCGGCGCTGCCGTCAGCAGGACCGTTGCCGTTATTATAGGTATAGGTTAAGGTCACACTGTTAGTCAGTGTCCTGCCTGCGTCAGCCGGCTGCGCTATCACTGTGTAGGTGACGGTAAAGGACTCATCGTAAACAAGACTTGTAACTGTCAGGAGATTGTCGTCTGAAATTGAATATTCTATCGTTCTTGCAGGATCAGCGGTTGTAAGCTTCGGCACGCCCCAGTCGCCGGTCAAGCCCTCGCTCACGACTACGTCCGCCGCGCTGGTATCGCCGTTTGTTACCGTAATCGTATATACGACACTATCGCCAACATTAACTTCCGTCGCCTGGGCTGCATCTATTGTCTTCGTGGCGCTAAGGCTGCCCTCTTGCTCAGGCG
>WQUS01000405.1 GCA_009781965.1 Bacillota bacterium
AGCCAGTTTTCTGGTGACCGTGTTAATTTCCAGGCGTCTGCCGGTGTTGCCGTTATTTTTCAGAGCCATGGTTTCACTCCTTTCTATAACTTAAATATATGTACCGGCCGGACTAAAAATGAGTTACTGTTCAGCATCGAGCCGGCACGCCAAGCCGTTAACCGTGCGCTCATACTCTCCGAGAAATCGCTTACGGTTAATAACTTTACGGGCCTGGGCTACGGGTACTAACAAACACAGGGTCTGACCAGTAACGATCAACAAACACAGAACAGTAAGCAAAAATTTAGGTACTTGTCCGGGGAGGCCTGGTTGGGTATACTTATTCCAAAAAGTAGTCGCGGGGTAGAAATGCTGCTCAAAGCCCATGCCAAAATCAATTTATTGCTGGATGTATCCGGTATTAGGCCGGACGGCTATCACGAACTGATCACAGTGATGCAGAGTCTGCTATTAGGTGATGATCTACTGCTGGAACCGGCGCCGGAGATCAGTCTGACGGTGGAAGGAGCCGAACTGCCCGGCGGGCCGGCCAATCTGGCCTGGCGGGCCGCCGATTTACTGCGCCGGCGGACCGGATACCGCGGCGGCGTTGCTATCCGGCTGAACAAAAGAATTCCCTTGGCGGCGGGACTGGCCGGCGGTTCGGCGGACGCCGCCGCGGTGCTGCGGGGTTTAAACAAAATGTGGCGCCTTGAGTTGGGGAGAGGCGAGTTATCCCGGCTGGGTGCGGAATTAGGCTCGGATGTTCCTTTTTGTCTGGGGGGCGGCACGGCTCTGTGCCGCGGGCGCGGTGAACTGGTGACCAGGCTGCCGGCCCTGCCGGCCGCCGGAGTGCTGCTGGTGAAGCCCTCTTTTGGGGTCAGTACGGCGGATGTTTACCGCCGCTACGACGCCTGGCCCGAGATCAGCCATCCAAATAGCCGGCGGATGCTGACAGCGGTGGCCACAGCGGATCTGTCCGCAGTGGCGGGCAGTTTGGGGAATAAACTGGAGCCGGTCGCCTTGGCCATGCATCCGGAAATCGGGTGGATTAAGGAGGCTGTCGCCGCCGCCGGCGCAGCCGGCGTGCTGATGAGCGGCAGCGGGCCCACGGTGTTTGGCTTGTTCCCGGATCAGCCTTCCGCGGTGTGGGCGGCGGACCGGATTAAAAAAGATGGCCATTGGGTATGCGCCACCGCTTTTAGCGCCGCATACTGTCCAGGATCGAGCGGCACGTAAAGCTTTGCGGATCAGCAAACACTGTATAGTCTCGAACTTCGAACCTCGAACCTCGAGTAAACCGTGCGCTCATACTCTTCGAGAAATCGCTTACGGTTAATAACTTTACTGGCCTGGGCTACGGGTACTAACAAACACAGGGTCTGACCAGTAACGATCGGATAGTATCAACTGCATGAGCGCGCTTTTCAGTACTTTATTTACTTACTTGACAGTGATAAAATGAAGGTTGTTAATGAAGATAAAGGGGATGGGGAGTTGGAGCAGTCTAGGCTGATGCCGATTAAACTGGACAGTTATAAGCCGTTGCGGGAAATCGTGTTTGAAACGCTCAGAGAGGCCATTATCGAAGGCCGGTTTGGCCCGGGGGAGCGTTTGATGGAAGTTCAACTGGCTGATGAAATGGGCGTCAGCCGCACCCCGGTACGGGAAGCGATCCGCAAGCTGGAACTGGAAGGCTTCGTGGTGATGATCCCCCGCAAGGGCGCATACGTGGCCAGTTACTCGGTGAAAGATATTGTGGATGTTTTTGAAGTGCGCACCGCGTTGGAAGGATTGGCGGCCGGTTTGGCGGCGGAAAGGGTTACCCCCGACGAGCTGGAGGAGATGGAGCGGGCGGTATTGCAAATCTACGAAGTTAGCCACGGCAATAACCTGGACGTGCTGGTGGCCAAGGATACCGAGTTCCACGACTTAATCTATAAGGCCAGCCGCAATCAACGTTTGGTGCAGATTATTACCCACCTGAAGGAACAGATCCAGCGTTTTCGCACCACTTCCCTGGCTGTGCCCGGACGGAGCAAGGATGCCGTTGAGGAGCACCGGGGTATTGTTGAGGCTATCAGCGACCGCAATGTGGAACTGGCGACCGCTTTGGCCCGGGAACATATTGAAAACGCCGAGCAGCAATTGCTTTTATCGGCTATGGGGGAGGAAAAAGAAAAGCATGATTGACGCTCTGGTTCTGGCCGGCAGCCCGAATAACGGTGCTTTGCATACCTGCAGCCCGGTAAGTTATGAAGCCCTGATTCCCATTAACGGCAAACTGATGCTGGATTACGTGCTGGAAGCCTTGCGTCCCTGCAGCCGGATTGGCCGGATTGCTATTGTCGGACCCAGGGACGAACTGGCCGCTCATTTTAACGACGGCAACAATAACACGGTGCTGGTAGAGCATGGCCGCGAACTGACTGAAAACGTACTGCTGGGTTTAAAACATTTGCCGGGGGCTGAGCAAGTGCTGTTGCTGACCTCGGATATCCCTTTGATTACTACCCAGGCGATTGAAGACTTTCTTGATTTATGTGCCGGGGACGACGCCGATTTGTATTATCCCATTGTCGCCCGGGAAGAGGTGGAAAAGCGTTTCCAATCTGCCCAGCGCACTTACGTGCAACTGAAAGAAGGCGTTTATACCGGGGGTAACATCTGCTTGTTTAAATCAGCGGCGATGGAAGAGTGCATACCCAGGGGCCGGAAACTGGTGGACGCCAGAAAAAATCCGCTGCAGTTGTGCCGGCTGGTTGGTTTTGTATTTATGATTAAGTTTTTAATGAAAAGCATTACTTTGGCGGAAGCTCAATTTATGGTCTCCCGTTTATTGGGGCTGCAAGGCCGGGTAGTGATTAGCCGTTACCCCGAAGTGGGCGTCGATGTGGATAAGCCCAGCGACCTGGCGCTGGTGTGCAATCAACTGGCCGGGGAATGTTGTTAATCCG
>WQUS01000406.1 GCA_009781965.1 Bacillota bacterium
CCGGCTTTTACGTGTTGCTCACTCCCACATTTCTTACAGGTCAATATCATCGCCTCCATGTGGTAGCTTATCATGTTATAATTATTTAGTCAACACTCCCCACATTTGTACCGTCTTTACTGACAGCTTTAAAAACAACTTGATGCGGATCGCTGGACTTTGCGTCAAATGTCAATTTGTATGTATCATTCCCCGTTAATATGATGCCTTTTTGAAGCAATTTAATGTCTTCCGCGCGGGAAGCGTTTACGGATGATACTTCAAATTGTCGATCCGTATTGACTTTGGTTTCCGCCGTCGCGCCATTGTCTTTCACTATGTCCCAATAAATAAACCGGTTATCTCCTTGGTCAAACGTTCCGTTATAGATATAGTTACCATTCTTTAGCGGTGTTTTAGATGAATTATCTACACTAAGCTGGTCAATTTCCTGCAGAACCACATTGGACAAATAGACGTCTTCTGAACTTTGCCCTAAATTAAACTCGAGCCGCGCGGTTGCGTGCGATGGTTTTAGCATCTGGAATTCATATTCAAAATGCTTCGCTTCCGGCGTTAAGCTGGAAACAAAAGTATCGGTATAATCAGCCCATCCGCCATTTTGCCCGCCGCTGCCAAACTTTGCGTGAATGTCGCGGTCGCCGTCCGCTTTGGCGTCAAAACTAAGTTTGTAATACCGGCCTTGGGCGAGGGGCACCGCCTGCATAATTTGAACGGAATAATCTTGTGACCCGCCGTCGGTAATCGCAACTTGTAAAGACGCATTGCCGTCTATTTCTACTTTTTGCGCCGTAGCTGCTCCGCCAAATCCATTAGCCCCTGTAAAAAGTAGCCAGCCATCGGTTGGCGTTACATTGCCAGTGGTGATAATATTGTCAAATTGCGTATCATATACAAAATTTCCATCTACGGCAGCCTTTGAGCCATCAGGATACGCGGCAGCATCCACTTGGGGCTTTGTGACCGCTTCATTATAGCTGCCCCCATTCTTATCATATACCCGTACGTAATCAACCTGCATCGCGGCGGGCAGCTCATTATCGGCAGGGGTTATGTTGCCGTCAAAATTGCCCCCTACGGCAAGGTTAAGCAAAATGTAAAAGTTTTGGTCAAACGGAGCCGGATAGGTAAAGTCCGCCGCCGCGTTCTCACTGCGGCTATACCAGTCATTCTCCTTTTTATACAAATTTCCATCTACGTACCACCTAAGCTCACCCGGCTCCCATTCTATCGCATAGGTATGAAAGCCATCTGAAAATTTCGTGCCCTCTGGGAAGGTATAGTTCGAAGATGAGTATTTATTATTCGGCCAGGCCCTGCCAAAATGAATGGTGCCACCCACTACATTTGGTATTCTTCCCTTTGCTTCCATAATATCAATTTCACCCGAAGAAGCCCATCCCCCATATACATTATCTTGCGGCATCATCCAAAACGCCGGCCATAAACCAGCGCCTTCCGGAAGTTTAATGCTGGCTTCAATCCTTCCATACCGCTTGGAAAATGTGTTTTTCGTCCATAACTTGCCTGATGTATACTCAGAGCCGTTATAGTTCTCTTTTTGGGCTGTTAAAATGAGCTTACCGTCTTCAGTTTTTACATTTTCTTTTTTATAACATTCTAACTCGTTATTCCCCCAACCTGTGAGGCCATAGTCTGACCCATTTCCTAACTGATAGCCCCACTTGGTAAGATCCAACCCATTCGAGTCAAAATGATCTGCAGTATCTAATGCAGCGGAACCCGATGGCGGGCCGTCAAACTCGTCCTGCCAAACCAGTTCCCATTGGTCATCTGGTGTTGGTGTCTCTGTTGGAGCTGTTGTTGGGGTTGGGGTAGTTGTTGGGGTTGGGGTAGTTGTTGGGGTTGGGGTTGGCGTCGTGGTTGGCGTTGATGTCGGTGTTGGCGTCGGTGTCGCCGTAGGCGTTGATGAGCCTATATACCTTCCTCCACCGCCGCCCGTTGCGGTAAAACCCGAAACGCTGGGCGCGGCGGAACCTACAGTGCCTTCAGTGCCGGCGTTTGTCTTGTATGGTGTGCCATTCAATTCAATTGTCTCCTGCGCATTGATATTATGAATGATTCCATTGCTGTTAACAACTACGTTTTTTGCGCCCCTGTTGACAGTCAAATTGGTAACGACAACTTCTTTATCCACCGATACGCTTGTTTGGTTCGATTTAATGAAAAGCTCCCTAATAGTTGCCTTGTTTTGCAATAAAAGTGATACCGGGGCTAAGCCATTTACTATAATGGAGTTATATGAGCCGCCAACCACATTGAAGCCCTTTTCTCCTCCGTTAACATATACCTTACCAGTTACCTTCACATTATTAAGGGTGACAACATCTTTTGATACCCCATCCGTTAAATATAAATTGCCATTTACCGTTACATTTTTGAGTATCGCGGGGCTCGTATTTACAATTAAATTACCGTTTACGGTGGTATTTTCATACGTCCCCGGGTTTTGTATGATTTTTTCAAACAAACGGCTAATCAAAGCAAACGCTTCCGCCCTTGTAATGTTTTTTTGCGGATCTAGCGTTAGCTTATCGGACCCTTTCATGATACCATTATCAACCAGCGCTGCCATAGATGGCTTCGCATAATCCGATATAAGGTTTGCATCCATATAAGAATCTAGGGCCGCCAGGGAATTGCCTTCGATGCTAAACGCTCTTGCGAGAATCACAGAAACCTCTTGCCGGGTAATTCGGTCGTTTGGATTGAAGGTAGTATCGCTTTTGCCTATCATGACACCTGCCGCGTTCAATTTATACACTACATCACTATACCACGCGTTGGCATCGACATCTTTAAATACTGTGTGACCAGCTCTTTCTTGATAATTAAAAACATTAGATACAATAGTAGCAAATTCCGCCCTGGTTATATTGGCTTCCGGATGGAATGACCCGTCCTCATACCCCAGTA
>WQUS01000407.1 GCA_009781965.1 Bacillota bacterium
CGTGGACCACGATCACCCGGCGCAGCTCCGGCATTTTGCTTGTTTCGGCCTGCAGATAAAGGGGCTCGACGTACAGCAGCGCGTCTTTAATCGGAATGATCAGCAGGTTGCCCCGAATTACCGAGGTGTTGCGCTGGCTCCAGAGATTAATCTGTTGGGAAATATAGGTATCCTGGTCAATACGGGCCTCGATCTGCATGGGGCCGTATACCAGCTCCTGTTTGGGAAAGTCATAAACCAAAAGTTTCCCGTAGTTGTCGCCGTCCGTTCTGGCCGCCATCCAGCCAATCATGTTCGTTTTATTTTTGGGCGTGAAAGGCATGATTAACACAAATTCCGAGCGTTCGCTGTCCGGCAGCTTAGTGATCACATAATAAGGCTCCATGGGGCTTTCTTCATTGCCAAATTTCTCATTGGGCAAGTTCCACTTATCCTCCTGGTTATACAGAACCTCCACGTTGGTCATGTGGTAAGTGGTGTACTTTTCCGCCTGAACGGTAAACAAATCCACGGGATAGCGGATGTGCTTCCTTAAATCAGCCGGCATTTGGTCAATGGTTTTAAACACCCCGGGGAAGATCTTGGCGTAAGTCTGAATTAGCGGGTCGGCTGGATCGGCGACATAAAAGTCAACTGTGCCGGTATAAGCGTTGACCACAGCTTTAACCGAGTTTCTAATGTAATTGTACCGGCCGCTGAACGGTTCGGAATAAGGGAACATGTCCGAAACGGTATAAGCGTCCCACATCCAGTACAGTGAGCCGTCCTTAGCGACGACCATATAAGGATCGCTGTCATATCTGAGGAAGGGGGCCAGTTTGGGCACCCGCTCTTTAATGTTGCGGTAAAACAGGATCTGACTGTTACGGTTCAAATCGTTGGCCAGTAAAATTTTGTAATCGGCATTGATGAAAGCGAAAACAATTTTCTTGAACAGACCGCCCATTTTAACGCCATTTTTCCCTTGATAGACGTTATGGGCGTTTTCATTATTACCGATGGGATAATCGAATTCCTCGGTATTGGTATTAACAATGACGTAATCATTGGTTATTTCGCCAAAGTAAATTTCCGGTCTGGTTACTTGCATATCCACGTTGGAAACCGGGGGAATATTTTTGATGAAAAACTCCGGCTGCCCTTCGGTAGTCATCCGGTTCACCGGACTCATGGTAATACCGTAACCGTGGGTATACTTCAGGCGCTGGTTAATCCAGGTTTGCGCGTTGTCGGCCAGTTGGGACTGATCAATTTCTCTGGCGGACAGCATTACCTGCCGGTACTCGTTGTTAATCATATACCGGTCAATGTCCACGTTTTTCAGGGCGTAATAAGGGCGAATGGCCTGCAGCTGGGTATAGGTTTCCGTAATCGGCCGCCAGTCCCACAGCCGGATGTTGTTCACCAACTCCCGGTTTTGCTCAATATCAGTGAAGGTAAGTTTGCGTCCGGCGGGAAATTTCTCGTTAGTTACGTTGTTAAGATTATAGGCCAGCCGGGTGTACTTAATGGCATGCTCAAGATAGGGAGTTTCCTTCTCCAGCTCATTTGGTTTGACCACCAGGCTTTGCACCAGCGACGGGTATACCCCGCCCAGCAGGATGGAAGCCACCACCAGCGCGGCAATGCCGTAAACAATTAATCTAAACCGGCGCAGGAACAGGTTGACCAGGATAATAACGGCCACCACAAGGGATATGAACAGCAAAATTTTGAAGGCCAGCAGCCGGGCGTGGATATCCGTGTAACCGGGGCCGGCCGCCACGCCGTTTGGGGAATACAAAAGCATATACTGTTCCAGACGGTAACCCCAGGCCCGGACGATGAAAAATAACGCCGCCAGGAAGGACAGGTGCAGTCTGGCCGCCAGGCTGTTGAACACTTTAAATACGCCGTTACTGCCTGTTTCAGTGATAAAGTATACAACTGCCATCAACAGTGCGGCCATAACAATGAACATGGTCAGCAGCCGGTAAATAAACTGCTGGAAGGGCAAGTCAAACACATATTTGGCGATATCTTTATTGAAGATGGGATCGGCATAACCAAAGGCGGTCTGATGCAGGAATTTTTGCAGAATGACCCAGTCGCCGGTTACCGCCGCACTGGCAAAAAGGCCCAGCAAAAAGCTGACGCCAAGAAAAAACAAGGTGATTAAACGGGGTGTTAAGAATTTGCTTAACGGTGATTGATAAATGGCGATAATGTCAGCCGATTCCAGGTGCTGCCGGGAATTAAGACGCTGGAGCAGCGTTTTGCGGGTCAGCATCAGGTTGACGAACACAAAAATAAAGGCGACTACTCCCACCAGAAAACGCAGACCGATTTCCGAGAATAGGATCGTCGTAAACACCTGGGTATAGCCAAGAGACTTGTACCATAACCAGTCCACATAGAGGTTGGCGCCCCACCTGGCCAGCAAAATCACTACCGCCAGAACGACAATGGCGATGTAGACTACCCACTTGAATCCTTTGCGCAAGTAATCTCCTCCCGTTTATTTAAACTGTGTTACATCGGTTTGGCGCCTCTTTTGGAATCATCGGCTTCATACCGGATTTTCGCCTCGCACATCTGGCAAAAGGAAGGCGCTTTCTTAGGCATGTCGTCATCGTCAAGATAAGGATTCTTATTGTCCGGCGGCACTTGATCCGGATCGAACAATCTGCCGCACATGATGCATTTCTTTTCGGCCATTTGGCTCACCTCCGGCGATAATGCGATAATATTATAGAAACATATTCTTGGCCGGAGAGGGAAAATCCTGCTTGCCGCGTGAATCAGCCGCCGCCCGGCGGAATAATTTTCTTCGGCAAAAACGGCTAAAAAATGCCTGTTGTCCGGACAGTTTTGGCGGCTCTTGCGTTACTGGTCAGACCCTGTGTTTGTTAGTACCCGTAGCCCAGGCCCGTAAAGTTATTAACCGTAAG
>WQUS01000408.1 GCA_009781965.1 Bacillota bacterium
GTCCGCATACGGTTTTCCCTATGCAGCCTTATATCGCGCTTAAATGCTGTTCCAAATTCAAGACGGGTGACAATTTCCACAATCTTGGCTAAATAATCGGCTGCTTTTTCCGTGATCGTATACGGCGGTTTCTCAAACATATGCTATTTCCTCCCAGCGGCTCTCTTTGGCGCTGCTGTCGACGATTTTGCCGCTATTGAATAACCGAAGGTGCGCTCGTCCGATGTGGCAGTCTACCGTTTATCAACTTTCAGGCGAGCCTTTTGTTCGGATATCGTCGTTTTAGGCCAGCTTCCGCTTCGTTTTCATCTGGCACAATGGCCATTACATATTAATATTACAATATATAGTATGTCCGAATTATACCGAAGAAGCAGTGGCGAATCCGTTCTTGGGCCGTGTCGTTGCCGTTTAGGTAGAACGCTTCGACAGCTCTTAACGGCACGGAAGGCGTTCTCGCGGAAAAGTATCGCATGAGACATGAGCAATTCAACGAAAACAGGCTGCGCGGCTTAAAAGCGGATACTCCCACCAAAAACGAGATCTATGACAAAAGGAATCCGCTCCAGCTCGGAGTCTGCGTGTTCCTCCTCATCTTTGAGGATCAAGTAATAGCTCGCCCCTTTATCGTAGGCCATATCTTTTAACGTAAATTTCTCTCTATAGGTCCGTTCTTCCGGCTTCTTACTGGTGCTTTCGGCAATAATGATATTCTCGTTGGAAATACGGTTGCCGGCCTCATCGGCAAAATAGGCGATTACTCGAAGGGGCAAATGTTTTTCATCCGCCGGTTCGTTTTGGAAGAATGTAAAATACGTAACGGCGCCGGTTATCTTTCGGGAGAGGTTTGTCAGTCCCAAGGACACCTTTTTGGCGCTCATCGAGCGGACTTGGTTCTTATCACTCTTAAAGCGGATAACCGGGAGCACGACCTCTTGCAAAGCAGTGCCGCCGTGAACATAGCGGGTTCCGGACCCTTGCACCTTGAAACAGTTGGTGCTGCGAGGAACGATAACATAAAAACCATTGCTGTTTGGCGTCAGATAATCCATGGAGAAACATTGGGTCCCCTGCTGGTCAATCGCTTCTTTGGAGATAATAAATCGCCGTTTGGATTTAATGCCGGCCAGCGCCTCTTTGGGCGTCTTGTCGCGCTCCTCCAGAGGCGTGCGGCGGTAAATATAGCCGTGATCAGCCGTGATAAGAATGTTGATAGCGCTGATTTCATTGCGCAGTTTACGAACCAGCCCCGAAAGCTCCTTAAAAGCTTTCTCCGTTGCTTCAAAAACCTCGTTTTCTGTGGCTGCGTTATCACCGCGAGCGTCAATGGTGTTGTGGTAGATATAGATTAATTTCAGGCCCGCCAGCTTTTCCAACAATTGGGGCTTTTTAAGCGCCATTAGCTCGTCATACCGAATAGCAATGGACTCGCTTTTAACCAAACGCAGTATTTTACTTCTATTTTCCGTACCCTCAGTAGATATATCTTGCAGCTCAAAATCGGCTTTATCCGTGATTTTAAGTTGTTTAAGCGGCAGCAACGAAGCCATACCCAGCGCCGTGTAAGAGGGGATAACCCCGAGCATTACGTCAAGTTTACTGGCGCCCTTTTGTTCGCGATTAAGCAGATTATTCAGTTCGACAGCGGATTCATAACGCAAACCATCGGAGATAATGACAATCAAGCGTTCATTATTGGCGACAAAACGACGGACATATTGGTCATAAAAGTCCTGCTGCAAAGTTACGCCCGGCAACCGCCAGCCACTCTCATCATCCCAACGGGCGCACCATTTCATAGCTAACTCGTTTAAATACCAGTTTGTGTAACTGTTCTCCACCATATCATAGAGACCGCTGTACTCCCCATGATCATCAAGCCGGTCATAAGAGGCTATAAAATGCCGGTAGCTGCTGTCCAGCTGATAAAAATGCTGCACATAACCATTAAAGAGCGCCAAGGTACTTGCGCCAGGCAAGTCCCGATGGCGCAAGGCCAGTTCGAGATATGCACAAGCGTGCAGAAGCACTGCATACTCTGTTGCAAACTGCTGATAATAACGCCGGTTCCTGCGGCTGTTGATTACTTTGCGGTAATGGCCATATTCACCGGCGTTGTGAGTAATATTATTGCTGATCCGGCTGATAATGCTCCGGTCACAATCAGCAAAAGTGTCGCAGTCAGCGATTTCATCAATCGTCCATTTCTCGACGCGCTCAGAGGAACTCAACTTGTCCGCAACGAAGTTGGCGAGAATATTGTAATCATCCCATAACTGGCTGTTTTTCATGAAATTGTCCACAAAAACATAGCAGTTAGAATTATCAACCACAAAGACTTGCCATTCCTTGGGGATAGTCCCGTTGATTCCGTAGGCAAAATGGCTGCATAAAAGCATCACCGCCAGCTTTTCAAGGCTCTGCTCCGGAAAGCAGTAACCATAAAACTTGCTCACCAGATCCCAAAATGTGTCCAGACTGCCGAACTTGCCGATACTGTCGTATACTGCGCTTTCGCCCCGGGCCATCTCCACTAGCAAGGTTCGAACCACATTGTCCAGGTTAGGCGCCGGCAGTTTACAAAGGGCAGATAAAACGCCCAGGTCTATTTTCGGCTCTGTATAGGGCGCCAAACCATAGCTGGCAAATCTTTTGCTCCGCTCGCTATTCCGGAAAAACAGCTTATACTTGGCAATAACACTGCGCAGTGCGTTGTCAATCTTGAAGTAAAGCAGATTTAATGTCGTTTCGTCGGCAGAGAAGATCTGGCTGTATTTAATGGTATCAGTCAGCCAGTTCTCCCGATTGGCAGGACGCGGCGATGGTGAATAGACCAGCAAATTGTTTTCCCGGTCGGTTTCCTCTATGTAAAGCTTCACGGCAAACATATTATTGTCGATAACTTGATCATCCGTACATTTTCCAGGG
>WQUS01000409.1 GCA_009781965.1 Bacillota bacterium
TGCGACGTCCGCGCCATCGTGGCCCTGGCCAAGGAAAACCAGATTGACCGTGATAATCTGTATATTATCGGCGTCCCCTGCGACGGGATGATCGACCGCAAAAAAATCGCCGACCTGCTCAAGGGCAGGGAAGTCCTGGCGATCGAAGAACAGGGCGGCACAGTGGTTTTAAAAGGCAACGGGTTTACCGAAACAGCCAAACTGGCGGAGCTGCTGCATAATTCCTGCCGGGACTGCCGTTACGGCAATCCGGTCATCTACGACCAGCTGATCGGCGAACTGCTGCCGGACAAAGGGCCGGATGATTTTGCCGAAATTAAAGCTTTCGAAGTCAAAACAGCGGCTGAACGCCGGGCTTTTATGACCGAGGAGTTCAGTAAATGCATCCGCTGTTACGCCTGCCGCAACGCCTGTCCCGTATGTTATTGCGCCGAATGTTTCGTGGACTGTAACCAGCCCGAATGGATTGGCAAAAGCGCCTTGGACATCCAGGACAATATCATGTTCCAAACTGTCCGGGTCTTTCACAGCTCCGGCCGCTGCGCCGATTGCGGCGCCTGCGAGAGAGCCTGCCCCATGGGCATCAGCCTGCGCCTGCTGACCCGCAAGATGGTCAAGGACGTCAAGGAACTGTTCAACGCCGAAGCCGGCGTCAGCATGGACGATAAAGCGCCTCTGGCCACCTATGCCGCTGACGACCCGGAACCTTTCTTGGTGAAGGAGTGAGGTGAAACTGATGATCGTAAGCAAAAAAGATATCCCCAGTCTTCTGGATCAAATGATAGCCGGATGCGAAGTTGTTGCGCCTGTGTCCAAAGGTGATTTTACGGTTTTCAAGCCTCTCGCCTCCGGAGCCGAAGCAGTGCTGGACGCGGCCAATACCCAGCTGCCGGCCAAAGAATTATTCTTTCCGCAGTCGGAAACCCTGTTCAGCTACAATGTTACCGCGGCAGGCGCCAACCTGCAGGCGCCCGTCAACGATCAAAAAAGAATCCTGTTTGGCGTGCGCCCCTGCGACGCTAAAAGCCTTAAATTACTGGACAACGTTTTCGACAATGATAAATTTACCGACCCATACTACACAGCCAGACGCGCCAATACCGTCATCGTAGGCATTGGCTGCAACAGTCCGGCCAGCACTTGTTTTTGCACCTCGGTTAACGGCGGTCCCTTTGATCCCAGCGGCCTGGACCTGCTGCTGACAGACACGGGAGACGCCTACCTGGTGGAAGTGATCACCGACAAAGGCAAAGCTTTGGCCGAGCAAAGCGGTCTGGCCGCCGCCTCCGCCGCCGATCAAGCGGCAGCCGACGCGGCTAAGAAAGCCGCCGTGCTAACCTGCCAGGTCAACACAGAGGGTCTGAAAGCCAAACTGGACGTTAATTTCTACGACCCCATTTGGGACAAGATCCATGAAAAATGCCTGGGCTGCGGCGCCTGCACCTATTTATGCCCCACCTGCCACTGTTTTGACATCGTGGACGAGGCGGTGGACTGCGCGGGCTGCCGGATCCGCAACTGGGATTCCTGCGCTTTCCCGCTGTTCACCTTGCACGGTTCCGGCCATAACCCCCGGACCAGCAATAAGGAACGCTACCGTAACCGGGTGATGCATAAATTTAAGTATTTCATTGATAACTTTAACGAAACAGGCTGTGTTGGCTGCGGCCGGTGTATTAAAAACTGCCCCGTTAATATGGATATCCGAGTGGTATTGGAAACCATTCGGGGTTCGGAAGCGAGGTTGGATAGTTGATGAAAAACCCATATCTGCCGCTGCCTATGAAGCTGGTAAAAAATTTCACCGAAACAGCAGACAAGCTCATCCATACCTTTACTTTGCAGTTTCTCAGCGAGGAAGATGAAAAGAGCTTCCCTTACATGCCGGGTCAATTTGCCGAGCTGTGTGTTTTCGGCAAAGGCGAAGCGCCCTTTGGCATTGCTTCGTCCCCTACCGAGCCGGGAATTTTGAAGTTTTCAGTGGCCAAGGTAGGCGTTGTTTCCACCGCCCTGCACCTGATCGAGGAAGGCGCCACTGTCGGCGTGCGCGGCCCGCTGGGTAATTACTACCCGGTGGAGCAGCTCAAAGGCAAGAACGTGGTGATTATCGGCGGCGGTTTCGCCTTTACCACCCTGCGTTCATTAGCCACCTATATGATGCATCCGGACCGCCGCGGCGATTACGGCAAAATAACCGTCATCTACGGCGCCCGCAACCCGGGCTTGCTGCTTTACAAAGAAGAACTAGCCGCCTGGGAAGCCAATCCGGATATCGACCTGATTACCACCATCGACAGCGCCGCCGAAGGCTGGACCGGCCGGGTCGGTTTTATCCCCGCGGTGACCGGCGAAGTGGCGCCCAGCGCGGAAAACTCTTACGCTATTATCTGCGGACCGCCGGTGATGATTAAATTCACCATGCCGGTGCTGGAAAAACTCGGTTTTACACCGGAAACTACCATCATGTCGCTGGAAAACCGGATGAAGTGCGGTGTCGGCATGTGCGGCCGCTGCAACGTGGGCGGCAAGTATGTCTGCAAAGACGGTCCCATTTTCACCAGAGCGCAGCTTAACGAGCTGCCCGGTGAATACTAAAGTAATCATACTCCGTTTGTCAAACCAAGATCCGGAGGGAGGCTAATTTTTATGGAAGCGATTAAAGCTGCCGATCTTAATCCCCAGTTCAGGGGTGAAGTGGCCGAGCTGCTGAAAAACATTGATTTCACCAACTGCCTGGCCTGCGGCATGTGCACTGCCGGATGTCCGTACTCGGACGTACACGAACACCAGGACCCGCGCAAATTTTTGCGCAAAGTGCTGCTGGGCATGAAAGAAGAGGCATTAGCGGATCCTTATCTCTGGTACTGCACCATGTGCGAACGGTGCACCATCGAGTGCCCCATGAATATCAACATGGCCGTACTGG
>WQUS01000410.1 GCA_009781965.1 Bacillota bacterium
AAGTTATTAACCGTAAGCGATTTCTCGAAGAGTATGAGCGCACGGTTAATAACTTTACGGGCCGGCTTGATGCTGAGCAGTAACGTGTGACCAGTAACGATCTTTTAAAATTATGTTGTAAATAAAAAACCGGCCATGTATATGGCCGGGATACTTTTCAAACTACTTTCCGCTGATATATATCTCGCGCATCACAAACTTTTGAATCTTGCCGGTAGGGTTACGCAACACTTGATCAAAAAGAACCTTTTCCGGCCATTTATATTTGGCCAAGCCTTCCTGGCGGCAGAAATCCACCACTTCCTCATGAGTCATGCTCTGGCCGGGATGCAGTTCGATAATCGCCATGGCAATCTCCACCAGCCGTTCATGGGGATAGCCGATCACAGCCACATCAGCAATTTTGGGGTGGCTGAACAATAAAGCTTCAATCTCCGCCGGGAAGATGTTCTCGCCTCCCCGGATAATCAAATCTTTTTTCCGATCGGTGATATAAAAGTATCCGTCCGCGTCCTTTTTTACCAAATCACCGGTATATAGCCAGCCGTCTTTGATGTTTTGCGCGGTCAAATCGGGATTATGAAAATAGCCATACATTACCCGCGGCCCTTTTAGCAGCAGTTCCCCCACCTGTCCCACCGGTACGTCGTTATCCGACTGATCCACAATCCGGGCCTGCGTGTTAAAGGTAGGCTTGCCTATGGAACCGGGTCTTTGGAGCACATCCTGATCATATAAAGTAAAGCTGCCTCCCCCGCCGCCTTCGGTGATGCCATAAATATTACCGGTTTTAAAGGGCAAAAGGTTCTTCATATCTTTAAAGAGCGCATAAGGCACCGGCTGCGCCCCAATCAGGATGCTGCCGGTAACATGGGAAAAATCATACTGAGTAATATCTATGGCGCCTTTTTTGATCGCGTTGATCGAATCAGACATCACCGGTACCGTTACCCAACCGTTATTTACCTTTTCTTCCGCAATAACGTCCAAAATCCACCGCGGATCATTTATCTCTTTGAGGATTACAATGACGCCGCCGGCCATGTAAGAAGGAAAAGATAAAAACAAACTGCCGCTGTGGTAAAAGGGATGGGGCGCCAGATAAACAGTGTCCCGGCCCTCGGCGTAGCTTAAAGCGCAGCCAAGACCGATGTTATACAGATTGCCATGGGCCTGGCAAACCGCCTTAGGCGGTCCCGTGGTGCCCGAAGTAAACATCAGCTCCGCCAGATCATCATCTTCCGTATCCACCAAAAGATCCGTATCATCCCCGTTTTCCATAATCTCATCATAGGAGATCATCCCGGCTGCTGCTTTCTCGCCGATACAAATATAATGAGCAATTGTTTGCATTTCTTCCTTAATCGGCGCCACTGTGGGCCAGAAACCGGCCTCCATGATAAATGCTTTGGGCTGACAAACATCGGCGGTATATTTAATATCCTTGCTGGCAAACCGAAAATTCAGCGGTACGACGGTCGCCCCTGTTTTCAAGATGGCATGGTAGGTAACCAGCCACTCCAAGCTATTCATTTGCAGATGCAGTACAAAATCGCCTTTGCCAAGGCCCAGCTGTTGCCGCAAATAATTAGCCACTTTGTTGCTGGCCTCGTTAAACTTCTGCCAGGTCATTGTCCGCCTTAAACTGATTGACGGGGTACGCTCAACGAGAAAAATTTTTTCCGGATATTTTTTTGCGTTTTCCACACCATAAAGAGCAAAATTCATTTTCCACCCCTCCCTCTATTCCATTTGACTTATAACTCAAAATACCTGCTTATTTTATATTTTTCAATTAACAACATCTGCCATTGATCCTGTATAAAATAAAAAGAGTGGGCTTTGCCCACTCTCCTTAAAACGAAAAGAATTTTATTTATTAGCTTTATTTATTACCTTTATTTGTCACCAATGTACATCTCGCGCATCACAAACTTTTGCAGCTTACCGGTGGGGTTACGCCAGACCTTTTCAAAAAGAACTTTTTCCGGCCATTTGTACTTGGCCAAGCCCTCCTGCCGGCAATAATCCAGCACTTCCTCATGGGTCATGGTGTTGCCGGGATGCAGCTCAATAACCGCCATAGCGATCTCCACCAACCGTTCATGGGGATAACCCATCACGGCAACATCGGCAATTTTGGGGTGACTGTACAGTAAAGCTTCAATCTCCGCCGGGAAGATATTTTCGCCCCCCCGGATGATCAAATCTTTTTTCCGGTCCGCAATATAGAAAAATCCGTCCGCATCCACTTTAACCAGATCGCCGGTATATAACCAGCCGTCTTTAACGGTTTGCGCAGTAAGGTCGGGATTATGAAAATAACCCTGCATTACCCGCGGGCCTTTAAGCACCAGTTCTCCCACTTGTCCCACCGGGACATCGTTACTCAACTGATCCACCGCTCGGGCCTGCATGTTAAACGTAGGCTTGCCGATGGAGCCCGGCCGGTGGAGCACATCATCGTCATAGAGGGTAAAAGTGCCTCCCCCGCCGCCTTCAGTGATGCCATAGATATTGCCGGTTTTAAAAGGAAAAATATTTCTCATGTCCATAAACAGCGAGTGAGGCACCGGCTGCGCGCCGATCAAGATGCTGCCGGTAACCTGGGAGAAGTCATACCGGGCAAGATCTATGACGCCTTCTTTGATCGCGTTGACGGAATCAGACATGCTCGGCACTGTCACCCAACCGTTATTAACTTTTTCCTCCACAATGGCGTCTAAAAGCCACCGCGGATCATTCATTTCCTTTAAGATTACAATGACGCCGCCGGCCATATAAGAAGGAAAAGATAAAAACAAACTGCCGCTGTGGTAGAAAGGATGGGGCGCCAGATAAACAGTGTCCAGACCTTCGGCGTAACTTAATGCGCAGCCGAGGCCGATATTATACAGATTCTCATGCGCCTGGCAAACCGCCTTGGGTGGTCCCGTAGTGCCTGAAGTAAACATGAGCTCAGCCAGATCGTCATCTTTTGTCTCCACTAAAAGATCTGCCTCGTCTCCGTTGGCAATAATCTCATTATAGGATACCATGCCTGCCGGTGTTTCCTCGCCCAGACAAACATAATGAGCAATTGTTTGCATTTCTTCCTTAATCGGCTCCACTTTGGGCCAGAAACTTGCCTCCATGATAAATGCCTTGGGCTGACAAACATCGGCGGTATATTTTATATCCTTACTGGCAAAACGAAAGTTAAGCGGTACGACGGTCGCCCCTGTTTTCAGTATGGCATGGTAAGTAATCAGCCACTCCATACTATTCATTTGCAGATGCAGTACAAAATCGCCTTTGCCGATGCCCAACTGTTGATGCAAATAATTAGCTACTTTGTTACTTGCGGCGTTAAACTTCCGCCAGGTCATCGTCCTTCTAAAATTTATTGACGGAGTACGTTCGATAAGAAAAACTTTTTCCGGATATTTTTTGGCGTTCTCCACGCCATATCGCGCAAAATTCATATTTCGCCCCCCTTATTTTATTAGCGTCCTTAGTAAAATAGTCATTTACTTAAATGGTTAATACTTTTTATGCGGCTACTGCTTTTATCCGCCAAAACCGGGCGCCACGCTAATAAGCGGTTGGCCGTTGATAAAGCGGTCGATATTTTCCACAAATACGGCCCCGAAACGCTTGGCGTACATATCTGTCCAACTGGAAACATGGGGCGTGATAATTAAGTTTTTCGCTTGCCATAGTTCATCGCCAGGCGGCAGATATGACGGCGGAGGATTCTTAATCCAGTGCGTATCATTAGCGGCGCCGGCAATCCACTCCTCTTCCAGCGCCTTAATCAAAGCCTCCTTAATAACCAGCGAACCCCGGGCGCAATTAATAAAATAAGCAGTTTTTTTCATCAGTTTGAAGCGTTCCTCATTCATCATCCCCAGGGTTTCTTTGGTTTCCGGACAGGAAAGCACTACAAAGTCACTGATGGCCAATACTTCTTCAAAACGGCTGTTTAAATAAACCTGATCCACAAAAGAAATATCTCTTACTTCGATCTCCGTGCCGATGACATGCATATCAAAGGCCTTCGCCCGCTTGGCTATTTCCCGCCCGATACCGCCCAATCCGATAATGCCCAGTGTTTTTCCGTACAGCTCCTCACCCATAATCCGATCATATTTCTCCAGCTTCTGATTGTCCCAGATTTGGTTAAATTTCTTGGTCAGCTCCAACATCAGCCCGATGGTAAATTCGGCTACCGGTATTGCCGAGCCGCCAGGCAGGTTGATCAGGGACACCTGGGCGGGCCACCGGCCAAACTTTTCCCAGTGATCCACCCCGGAACTAAAGGTCATCACCCACTTTAAATTTTTCATCTCGGTAACCTCGGCAATGACAGGCCAGGTACCGATTATGTGCGCCTCCAGAGCGCCTGCCGGCAAAGATTTTTCATCTTTGCTCAGCAATATATTAATCTCTCCGTTGTTCACCTGATCCGGAAATCTTTCTTTAATCAAGGCGGCATATTCATCACAGCGTTCCTGCACAATCAAAATATTTACGGTTTTGTTAGCAGACATTCCAAGCACCTCCACGGCATGATGTTTTGGCCCCTGCCGGCGTAAGCTTATTGCTGCGCCTTAGCATAGGCCGAATCTTCAGATTTTTAAATAAATTTTTAGGTTAATTATTATCGCAAATATCATGCCAAAAGAAAGAACTTGCAATCATAACGTTTTTTTATCTGCTCACCATTTAATGATAAATTTTTTTATCATTTATTCCTGTCGCCGCAAAATTTTATTATCAGACAATCATTTTTAGCCATTAACCCCCTTACTTTACCCCACAGGTGATAAGTTATGTTGTCACTTACCCATAATACCGAAGGCATTGATTTTGTTCAAAATGGTTGTGTTCGACACACCCAATACTTTGCCTGCTTTGCGCGAAGAAGGATGGTTTTTTAAAACCCGGATGAGGATTTGTTTTTCAACTTCACTCACCATTTCTTTCAAGGTCGGGCATTCCTCGCCCAAGGCAATTTTTATTTGCAGTTCTTCCTCCGTATTAACATTGCCTTGAGACAGAGCCAGATCGGTACAGGCATAAAAATGCGCCGGTCTGAGCTCTTTGATGTCAACCATGTTAATAACGCGCTCTAAAGTATTTTCCAGCTGCCTGACATTGCCGGGCCAAGGCTGAAGCATTAGAAATTCAACGCCATCTTTGCTTAACCGCATTTCGGCTTTTTTCAGTTTGGCACATATTTTCCGGATCAGATACACGGCAATTAACGGGACATCCTCCGGTCTCTCACGCAAGGAAGGGATCATTAAGGGAATGACATTGAGACGGTAATACAAATCTTCCCTAAATTCGCCCTTTTCAATCATTTCTTCCAAGTTACAATGGGTGGCGGCAATAACTCGCACATCAACAGGAATTTCACTGCTGCCGCTTATGCGCCGCACGGCATTTTCCTGCAGCACACGCAGCAGCCGGACCTGCAGCTGAGGAGAAATCTCGCCAATCTCGTCCAGAAATAGCGTGCCGCCATCGGCTTGCTCAAAAAGGCCTTTTTTTCCGCCTTTGGCCGCCCCGGTAAACGCGCCGTCCTCATAGCCAAACAGCTCGCTTTCCAGCAGCGTATCAGGTAATGCCGCGCAATTGATAGCAATAAATTGACCATTGGACCGGTCGCTTTCCAAGTGCATGGCTTTGGCAAAAAGCTCTTTACCGGTCCCGCTTTCCCCGCGCAGTAAAACTGTCGAGCACCCTTTGGCCACCATTCTTGCGGTATCTACAATTTTTCTCATTTTAGCGCTTTGGTGGATAATATCGTCAAAAGCTGTCAGATAGCGTTTCTGATCTACTTTGGAGATGATCTCCTCCACTTGGCGGTAATCCTTGATGGTCACTACCGCTCCGATGACCTGTCCGTTGTCATTAGTTATCGGCATGCCACTGCTAAGAAAATGGAGCACCTTTTTATTGCTTTTGACTTTTACTTCTTTCAGGCTATAGGAGTGGCCGGTTTTAAGTATTTCCATAATCGGCAGTCCCATCCGGTAAAAGTCATCATTTTTTTTACCAATCGCCTCTTGCCTGGATAAATGGAGGATCTGACCGGCCAGTTCATTTATATGGGTGATTTCAGCATGATTATTAAACGCGATAATGCCTTCGTCTATCGAATTCAGGATGGTCCGCAATTCATATTCTCTTTGCTCATAAGGCATCTGATCCTGAAGCTTGACAGAGATAATCCCCCGCACCTGGCCTAATTGATTAATCAGCTGGTTAAACTTTGCCTTATCCCCGCACTGAAATTTTATAATCATCCCTTGATTTTGTTCCGCTTCCGTGCCGATTAAATTAATGCTGTGGTTTTTAAATATTTCAAAAATTTCATACCCCAGACCCAGGCGATCCAAAAAATCAATGTGAATTATATATTCCTGCATTTGTGCTCCACTCACCTCCTGCAAGTAAGATCAGGCATTAGGCCAAACTGTTTAAAGCGGTTTGCACCGCCTCAACCACACCGTCCAGGGGAATCATGTTCATGGCGCCGGTTCTCCTGACCACAAGCTCAACCTGGCTGACCGCCAGTCCCTTGTCGCCCACCGTGACGCGCAGCGGATAGCCCACCAAATCGGCATCCTTAAACTTAACCCCGGCCCGTTCCGGCCGGTCGTCAAAGACCGCTTCCACCCCTGCTTCAATCAGCTGCCGGTAAATATGTTCCGCCGCGGCAAACTGACGCTCGTCCTTATGGTTCACCGGCATAACCGCCACCTGGTAAGGCGCGATTTGCACCGGCCAGATAATCCCCCGCTCATCGTAGTTTTGTTCCACGGCGGCGGCCATAGTCCTGGTCACCCCAATCCCATAACAGCCCATAATAAAAAATCTGGCCTGGCCCTTCTCGTCCAAAAAAGTAGCGTTCATTGCTTTGCTGTATTTATCGCCCAGTTTAAAAATCTGGCCCACCTCAATGCCCCGGGCCTCCAATAATGTGGCGCCGCAATCGGGACAAGGTTCCCCGGCCTTTACCAGCCTGATATCGGTAATCAAGGCAGGTGCAAAATCCCGGCCCGGGTTGACGTTGATCAGGTGCTGCTCATCTTCATTAGCGCCGCAAACAGCATTAGTCAGCACCATAACCTCCTGGTCCGCCACCACGCGCACCCCTTTAAGCCCCACCGGCCCGGCAAAACCGGTCCGGGCGCCGGTAACCGCCAGGATCGTTTCCGGAGCGGCTTGCTCCAGTCTGACGCAACCTAAAATATTGTACAGTTTGACTTCGTTGATTTCCCGGTCGCCCCGCACCAGGGCGGCAACAGTTTCTTTTTCCGTGCTGTACAGAATGGTCTTAATAATCCGCTCGGGCGATGTTTTCAGAAAAGCAGCCACTTCGGCGACGGTACGGCAATCAGGCGTGTGTATTTTTTCTGTTGCCAGAACCGGCCCGTCCTCCCTGGGACCGGCCGCCAATGCTTCGGCCCGCTCGTCGTTGACGGCGTAACCGCATGCCTGGTCGGCGCAATAAAGTACATTCGCCTCCCCTGATTCGGCCAGCACCATAAATTCATGGGTATCCTTGCCCCCAATGGCGCCCGAATCAGCCACCACGGCGCGGAAATTCAGACCGCAGCGGGTAAACACATTGTAGTAGGCCTCGTACATTTTATTGTAAGTGACGTCCAGCCCGGCCTGATCATAATCAAATGAATACAGATCCTTCATGATAAATTCCCGGCCCCGCAATAAGCCAAACCGCGGCCGGCGTTCGTCACGGTACTTGTTTTGCATTTGATACAGCAACAAAGGCAACTGCTTGTAAGAATTAACCTCCCCTTTAACCAGGGCGGTAATAATCTCTTCATGTGTGGGTCCGAGACAGAAGTCCCGCCCATGCCTGTCCTTGAGGCGAAAAAGCTCCGCCCCGTAAACATCCCAACGGCCTGATTCGCGCCATAGCTCCGCGGACTGAAGAATGGGCAACATTAACTCCTGACCGCCCTGGCGATCCATTTCCTCCCTGATAATCTGCTCGATCTTCCTCACTACCCGCCAGGCCAAGGGTAACAAATTGTACACCCCCGCCGCTGATTTGCGGATCAAACCGGCCTTAAGCAGCAACTGATGGCTGATTACTTCAGCTTCCGCCGGTACCTCCCGCAAGGTTGGCGCCAGCATTTCCGATACCTTCATTCTGTACCCTCCATATCACTGTTGTCAACTTAAGCTAAAAAAATCAGACAGATAAAATAATTATTTGTAAGTTCCTTAAAAATGTCATTAATGGCAGATATATTAGTTGACAAATT
>WQUS01000411.1 GCA_009781965.1 Bacillota bacterium
GCCCAGGCCGAAACCATGGCCGTGAGCAGGCACAGCAGAAACAGTAGGATGAGCAAGCCTAGGAGATGAACGGCAAAGCCAAAAAAGGCGGCCAGAATAAGCACTAAGATGGAAGGGGCGAGGAAGTAAAGCACATCCGCCAGCACATTGCCCATCAGGATCGAGAAACGGCTGGCCGGAGTAACCCGCAAGCGTTCAATCACGCCGCTTTCCAATTCCCAGATGATCACCCAGCCGGAGCTCATGCCGCTGGTGAGAGCCAACAGGGTCAATATGCCGGGGACAAAGCTGTTCAGGACCTCCGCGGTGCTGAGAGGCGGCTGAGCCATGTTTTTTAGCAGTGGTGAAAACAGCAGGATATATAGCAGCGGCGTCGCCAAATCGGAAACTACCCACACCGGCTGGCGCAGGTTTTCCAAAGTTTTGCGTTTTAAAAACAAGCCGATTTCAATTAAAATGTTCATTGCCGTCCTCCTCCTTGCCGGTGTCCCGGAGCGAGCGCCCTGTTTCTTTGAGGAATACATCGTCCAGGCTGGGGGCGGACAGGGAGATGGTTTCCAATTCAATCCCCCGCTCTTTCAGCAAATCGAATATGCGGGTCAGGGCGGCGGTCCGATCGCTGACCAACAGGGAGGCTGACTTTTCCCGCCAGGTCAGCTCCTTGACAAAACTTTGCCCCGCAAATAGGGATTGGGGCGGCGCCGTTTTGAACTGCATCTTAATGACGTCGCCGGCAATCCGCCGCTTGAGGGCGTCCGGCGTCCCCTCCGCCACAATCTGTCCGTAATCCATAATGGCCAGCCGGTCGGCCAATTCGTCGGCTTCATCAAGGTAATGGGTGGTCAGGAAAATCGTCATTCCCTTTTCCTTCAGGGTGCGGATGTGGTTCCAGAGGTTGGCGCGATTGTGCGGGTCCAGCCCGGTGGTCGGCTCGTCCATAAATAAAATATCCGGTTCGTGCATAATGCCCAGGGCGATTTCCAGCCGCCGCTTCTGGCCGCCGGAATAGGTGCGGACAATGCGGTCCAGCAGTTCGTCAATGTCCAGCAGGCGGCTTATTTCATTAATCTTCTTTTCCACCTCTGTTGGTTTGATGCCGTACAGCCGTCCGGTTAACCGCAGATTTTCCCGGCCGGTGGCTGGTAAATCGGCGCCGCCCAGCTGACTGACGTAGCCAATCCGTTTGCGTACGGCATGGGGTTCCTTGGATACGTCAAAGCCGGCGATGGTGGCTCTGCCGCCGTCTATCGGCAACAGCGTGGTCAGCATTCGCTGACAGGTGGTTTTTCCAGCGCCGTTGGGCCCTAAAAAACCAAAAATTTCGCCGGGCCGCACCGCCAGGTTAACGCCCCGCACCGCTTCGACCAGCTTGGTTTTGCCTTTGACCTTAAAGGTTTTTTGTAAGCCGTCAGCTTCAATCGCATTCCCCATGCCCGTACCTACCTTTTTTTGCGGCTAACGAAAATCCCGTTGCTGAGCAGTCCAAGCCCGACGCCAATCAGCAGACCGGCTGCGGCGCCGACCAGGGTATTGATCCAGCCGCCGTTTAAAAATTCCACCCGTCCGCCGCTTAAAGTATATCCGATTAAAGCGCCCGCGACCAGACCAATGATGATGAAACCGCCGTAAAAAAGTCCGATCGTTTCGTACTCCGCCGGGTCAAGATTGGCAAAATATTGATGGAACCGCTCTTCGATATCGCTGCTGAGATCAGAGGCGCTCGAAGCAGATAATTCTTCTTTGGCTTTGGCAAAGGCTTCCTCTTCGGTCAGTCCCTGTGACATTAAATCACTCATGTAGTCGCTCATATAGATAATCAGATCGTTTTGCGCTTCCTTGGCCTGGTCGGAAGTGTCCTTGAACTGCGACAATTTTTGCTTTACTTTTTCTTTGGCATAGTCTGTTTTGTCGCGCAGTTTTTCCAGATAGGTCGTCTCGGCGGCATCAAGATAGTGCCGCGCTTGCTCCTTGGCAAACTGATTGATTTTTGCCTGGATTTCCTGATTAAAACTCATCCTTTGTATCCTCCGTTTTTCTTAAGATTTGAATTTTTTCGCTTAAAAAATCCCACCGGGCCCAAAAAAATAGGAGCTCATCCCGTCCTCGCTCATTCAGCGTGTAAAATTTTCTTGGCGGGCCGATTTCAGAAGGCTTTTTGACAATGTGCACCAGCCTGTTTTTTTCCAGGCGCAGGAGTAAGGCATAAACGGTTCCTTCGGCGATGCCCGCAAACCCGAGGGCGGTAAGCCGTTTCACAATTTCATAGCCATAAATCTCCCCCCGGCTGATGATTTCCAGCACAATTCCCTCCAACACTCCTTTGAGCATCTCGCTTAAATTTTCCACTTACACCACCTCAATATCAATGTCCGTATTTGTGCGGTACTAAATAACGCTTAGTACTGCTACATAATAACGCTATGTAGGTTGTTTGTCAATAGGCAAAGGAGCGAAATCCCATTTTGAATCCGTGTTACCGGTTACTAATCAGCCATAAAAAATACTTTTATTCAATTACTGCAGAACTGACTTGCCAGTATTGGAAAGTAAGTCTATATTATAAGTAAGAAAATGTTTTAAAAGTTAGCGCCTGCTGTCAAAGAGGCATGCCTTTTGTGACAAGGGAGCATTGCCGTGGATAAAGAGGAGTTGCGTCATTTACTGGAAGCGGTGCAAGAGCGGAACCTGGATGTGGATGATGCGCTGGCCAGGCTCAAAAACCTGCCATACGAGGATCTCGGTTTTGCCAAGATCGATCATCACCGGGCTCTGCGCAAAGGGTTTCCCGAAGTTATTTTCTGCCAGGGCAAGACTATTGAGCAAATCCTGGCGATATACAAAAAGTTAAGCGGAAGTAACCGGGCTATTTTAGGCACCCGGGCCGAACCGGCTGTTTATGAGGCGGTCAGACAAGTTTTT
>WQUS01000412.1 GCA_009781965.1 Bacillota bacterium
AAAAGTATGGTTTCGCATAGTAAATTTCTACGAAATTTCCATTAGGCGAATGCGGGCTACGACAAATACTTTTTTCCGAGCGGGAACTTGTTTCACGCTATCATCTCCCTCCATATAGTATACCACTGATTTAGGATAAATGCAACCTAATTGAAAGCTATTTTCAAAATCAAATAAAAATCCTTAACTTCTCGCATTCGGACAAGCGTGGGTATCCACGCTTGTCCTGTTTCTTGTTAGACCCAATTTTCTTACCCGGCAGTTTCCGTTACCTTACCAAAACGGAACAGCAGCATGACGATTCCGGAAAGCGCCATACCCGCCGCCGTGCAGACAATAAACAGCATCTTGATGCCCAGCAGCGCGCTGTCCGGCTGAACCGCGGCCTGCGCGGAATAGCCGAACACCGCCAGTGCCAACGGCGCCGCGCCGCTGGTTATTGCCACGCCGATTCTGGCGCTTAGGCTCATCGTCGATGACAAAACCTCGCTCATATTGATCTTCCTGTGCTCACGTATCTCATCCGTAAAGGAAGCCAGAACCGTAAACACCAAATTGTTGGTAACGGCGGTGAATACGCCGTACAGCACAATGCAGGCGGCCAACGCCGTAACGTTTCTTCCCGCCACTATCATGAGCAGGCTGACCAATGACGAGGCAAAAAGTCCCGCTGCGATCAATGTCTTCGCGCCGGCAAACCTAAGTAGCCACGGTATGAACGGCTGCACGGCCAGGGGAGATAAAAGGCTTAACATGATCATCACCGGCAACAGGTCCGGGCGGCCCATGTTGAAGGTCATATAGTAATAGGTGGTCTGGCTTTTAAATGAATCGGCCATGGCGTAAAAGCAAAACCCCGCAAAAAACAGCATCACCCGCTTGTTCCGTACAATGGCCAGGAACAATTTCCTGACGGCGGGTTTTTCGGGGACGTCGCTGTAATGCCGCTCTTTCAGACGGAAATAAGCGTTGAACTGAAGCGGCAGCGCCACGATTGCAAACAGCGCAAGTGTCAATCCAAACCCAAGCCGTTTGTTCCCGGCACCGAAGAAGCTGACCATCGGCATCATCAGCGTTCCCACGGCGATATAGGCTAAAATGGAGCTTGCGTGGGAAAAGGACACAAACCTTGTCCGGTTTGTGTCGCCCTTCGCAAGGTATGGCAGCATGGAGAGGGCCGCCGTATTTAACACTGACCAGCACAGCTCACATACAAGCAATGTGACGGCCGCGTAAATTACCTTACCCGCAGTGCTTGTTTCCAGTGTCAGTCCCAGCAAAACTAAGCTGGCGGTAAAAGGCAATGCCATCCATTTGAAATAGGGGCGGTATTTGCCGCCCTTCAAACTTGCGCGGTTGATGAAAACCCCAACGGCCTGGTCGGCAGCCGCGCCAAACAAACGCATGGTCAGCAAAAGGGCCACTATGGCCGCCGGGGGAATCAGCGCCGCATCCGTATAAAACGCCATCAGATAATAGGATGAAAAGGCCATAAATATGCTTGAGGCAAAGCGAGCCCCGCCAAATGACGCCAGCTCAACTCCGCTCACCTTTTTCGGCCCGGTCACAGGCTGTCACCTTTGCCGCTTTCCACGCCGCATATCTTAAACATCAAACCAAACATGGATTTTAACATATCCGCCATACCTTCCCCTGTGAAATCGAGTGCGCTGTCGCCGATGCCAAGCATCATGCGGCTGGCGAACGCATAATACAAACTGGAGGACATTTTCATCCAAAAATCGGGGTCGGTATCCTGCCGAAGGATATTCAATTCTTTCAGCATATTGATGACGGTCTTCACATTCCGCTCATCGCGCAGGATAAACCGGTCCGCCACAAAGCGGCGTATGATGGGATTGCGGTGCTGTTCCTGCAGGATCACGCAAAGTATCTTTAAAAAATACGCCTCCTTGCCCGCGGGAAAGGAAAGCTGCATACAGGCCAGTATACCCTCCGGCGCCGGATTCTCCCGAAGCTTCGAAAGTATGTCCGTATCATCGAAAGCCCCGGCCGTCTGTGCCGCATAATCCTCCAGGATGCATTCCAGTATGGCGCTTTTCGAGGCGAAATGATTGTAGATGGAAGCGGCCTTCAGACCCACAGCCGACGCCAGTTCCCGGACAGAGGTTTCGGTATAGCCTTTTTCGGCGAACAGGCTGGCGGCGCACACAAGTATCTTCTGTTTTGTTGATACCTTATCCTGGCTGTCTTTCATTCCATCACTTCGGTTCTATTGCTAAATATTTTTACATATTTTACCATAAATCTACCTTCCGGTCAATATTTTATTCATCAAACTGCCTATTGACTAGTCGGGTAAAGATCAGTATACTCTAACTAACGTTTGTTAGTATATGATTTAGGATGTGATAGGACATGAGAAAAAAGAAGATTTCAGAGGATGCTCTTAAAGAAGCGGTCATTCAATATTGTGAAACTGAGCTGACATCGCTGCCGCCAAAAGAAGAGCTCAAGGGCAAACCCTCGTCTGAATTTGAGGACAAAATCAAAGAGCTGATTGACTCAGTGCCGGATAAGGCGGAGTAGTCATTTGGGGTATATAAGAAGCCGATTGTTTTCGTTTTGAAAACAATCGGCTTTCAACAATAAGAATTCCAGCACTAATTCTTCAAACAGCCAAGCGGCACAACCCACACCTTTTTTCGGTGCTTTACGATAGCAGCGAAAGGGCTCAAGGAAAGTAACCAAGTTCACCCTTGACAAAGCTACTCAAATCCACAATGAGAAAAGCGCCGAGAGCGATGGGAATTTAAAAGCACCATATTCTTGCATCACTCTCGGCATCGGCATTGTAGCTGATTTGCTTGCTTTGTAAAGGGCAACCCCTGCGGGTTGAACTTGGATAACCTCGGGTTCAAAGAATCTAAAAGCACACTCGGTTCTGGAGCCCAT
>WQUS01000413.1 GCA_009781965.1 Bacillota bacterium
GCGATCATGGCCGGAGACGTGCAAGTAAACGGCGCTTCAGTCACTAAACCGGGACAGCAGGTTGATGAGCAAAATCAGTGCATTACCGTCAGGGAAAAAATGCCTTACGTCAGCCGGGGCGGTTATAAACTGGCCCGGGCATTGCAGTCATTTAATATTGATTTGCGCAACCGGCTGGTGCTGGACGTGGGCGCCTCAACCGGCGGTTTTACCGATTGCGCCTTGCAGAACGGCGCCGCCATTGTGTATGCCGTGGATGTCGGTTATGGTCAAATGGCCTGGCTGTTGCGCACGGACCAGCGGGTAGTGGTATTGGAACGCACCAACATCCGGAACCTGGAGCAAAGTATTTTCACTCGGGGTAAACCGGATTTTGTTACCATTGACGTGGCTTTTATTTCCCTGACTCTGGTGCTGCCCCGGATTGCTTACCTGCTGGATTATTTCGAATGTGTCGCCCTGGTCAAGCCTCAATTTGAGGCGGGACGGGAACTGGTGGGCAAGAAAGGCGTGGTTAGGGATCCCACCGTACATAAGCAAGTGCTGGTTAAAGTGGCGCAGACCATTGCCGCTTGCGGCGCGGTGGTGCTGGGAGCGGACTTTTCGCCGCTCAAGGGGCCCGAGGGTAATATCGAGTACTTAGTCCATTGTCAAAAAAACGCCCGGTCAACCGCTTCCGGAACAGCCATTGCGGCGGTTCCGGAAGCAGTTGGCCGGGAAACCGGCGAACTGGACAAATTATTTAACCAAGTGGTAGAAACAGCCCATCAAATTGCTGATTGGCCTTATAAACCGCCGGCGGATAACCAGCGGACAGTAACGTAACAGGCGCTAAAGCGGCAGGTTGTGAAAGGGAGGTTAACGACATTTGAAGACCATTGGTCTGATATCCAATCTGGAACAAGACAAAATTATCGACCTGCTTGAAGAAATACGCGCCTGGCTGGCCGAACGCGGTGTCAAGCTGCTTGTGGATGACGAATGTGCCAGAAGAGTAAGTTGGTCTTATGAAGCTTGCTTGCGTGAGGAATTGGTCAACCGGGTGGACTGCCTGATGATTCTCGGCGGCGACGGGACCTTGTTACACGGCGCCCGGCTGGCTGCGCCGGCCAAAGTTCCGGTATTCGGCGTTAACATGGGCCGGTTGGGCTTTCTAACCGAGGTGGATATGCCTAACTTGTTTAAGGCCCTCGTCCTGCTGCTGAACGGGGAATACGCCATAGAGGAAAGAATGATGCTGGAGGCCGGTGTAATCAGAGATAATCAAACCTCCCCTCCATTAATGGGGTTAAACGACGCTGTGATTACCAAGGGCGGTCTGGCTCGTTTAATCAGGTTGGATACCCAGGTGAACCGGCAGCATTTCAACACTTACCACGCCGATGGAGTAATTATTGCCACACCCACCGGTTCGACAGCTTATTCCCTTTCCGCCGGCGGACCGCTGGTAGTGCCGGAATTGGATTTGCTTCTTTTTACGCCGATCTGTCCCCATGCATTATGGGGCAGACCCTTGGTCATTCCGCCGGACAATGAAGTGCGGATCACCCTGCAATCAGACCAGGCGGATGTAATGCTCACGGTGGATGGCCAGTTAGGTATGCAACTGCAAAACGGAGATGTGGTGCTGATCAAAAAATCACCATACCGGGCCCGGTTTATTAAACTTAATCACCAGACTTTTTTTGATATCCTCAGACAAAAATTTACGGAAAGTGCTTTCAAAAGGGAGAGCGGGTAAAATGTTTTGAGCGGGATTTTCTTGCCGGCCCGGTTTGCGGGCGTCAGGGGCAACGCGGTTTTACTGGCCCAAAGTTTTGTGGCCCAAAGGCTGTATGACGGTTGCCTGGCGGTGGACGCCACAGCGGGCAACGGCGGCGACACTTTGTTTTTGGCCGGCCAGGTGGGCGGCGCCGGCAAAGTTTATGCCTTTGATACGCAGCCAGCCGCCCTGGAGACCACCGCGATAAGGCTTAAAGAGGCCGGCTTGCTGGAACGGGCGGTCTTAATAGCCGCGGGCCATGAAACCATGGATGTGCACCTGCCCGGGCCGGCGGACGTTTTTTTATTCAATCTCGGATACCTGCCCGGCGGGGATCATGCCGTGTCCACCAGGCCGGACACCACCGTAACCGCTTTGCAAATCGCGCTTAAACTACTCAAGCCAGGCGGCCGGATTGCTTTGGTCGTATATACGGGCCACGCCGGCGCCGGGCTGGAAAGCAACGCTGTGCTGAAACTGGCCGGCAACTTGGCGCCGCATGTTTTCGGCGTTCTCCAATTGCGTTTTGCCAACCGCCCCGAACACGCTCCGTATCTGATTCTAATCGAAAGGGCGATTACCGGAAATGAAGAATTTACGCTGCAAAAAAATCGTTGAAATCATTAAAGAAAAAGATATCACTACCCAGGACGAACTGGTCCGGGAACTGCTGCAAGCCGGATTTAAAGTCACCCAGGCAACTATTTCACGGGATATCAAGGAGCTGGGCTTAATTAAAGTGCCAGGCGCCAACGGGATCTCTCATTACCGGGCGCCGGGCGAAACAATCAACCTTAAAAACGATGATCGCATGAAACGGCTGTTCAAAAGCTCGGTGCTTTCCATTAACAGCAGTGAAAATCTGGTAATTATTAAAACTTTGCCCGGCGAGGCGCAAGGTGTGGCTTCAGCCATAGACAACGCCGAGTGGCCGGAAATTATCGGCACAGTGGCCGGCGACGATACCATACTGACGGTCATTAAACCACCAAGAATCACCTCAATGGTCATGCGGAAATTTATCTCTTTAACCGGGAGGTAAGCTGGCATGCTGGTTTCTCTGTACATAGAGAATTTTGGTCTGGTGGACAGGCTGGAACTGGAATTAAGCTCCGGATTAAACGTCCTGACCGGCGAAACAGGGGCGGGCAAAACGATCCTGGCGGAAGCGCTGCAAGTGTCATTGGGCGGCCGGCCCCGGACCGACCTAATCAGAACCGGCCGGGACCGGGCCCTGGTGCAATCAAGCTTTGAAATCGGCGACAATAAACCGCTGGCCCGGCAATTAGAGGAATATGGCCTGATCGACGGCGACAACGGAGCGGACTTGTTAATCCTCACCCGTGAGCTGCACCGGCAGGGCCGCAATATTTGCCGGGTTAACGGGCGTCCGGTCAACCTTGGCGTCTTTCAAGAGCTGGCCGGAGATCTTGTTGATCTGCAGGGACAGCACGAGCAGCATTCCCTGTTAGCCCAGGCCAAGCAACTGCTATTGCTGGACAGATACGGCGGCGCATCGTTAACCTCCCTGGCGGAGCTAACCGGCCAGGCATTCCGGGCCTGGAGCACCGCGGTCGCCAAGCGCGACGCCATCAGTTCCGGCAACCGGGAAAGACAGCAGCGGGCGGATACCCTGATGTTTCAAATCAAGGAGATTGACGCCGCCGCTCTGGCTGAAGAAAATGAAACAGCGCTGCAGCAAAAAAGAAACCGTTTGGCCAATGGGGAGAAAATCGCTCTCCTGGCCCAATCGATATTGGAAAAAATCTATCAAGGTACAAACCATCATCCGGCGGCAGTTGACCTGCTGGGGGAGGCCAGCCAGCATCTGGCGGAGCTGTGCCGCTTGGTTCCCGAACTGCAAACCGGCCTGGACAATTTACATTCCGCCCTTTATCAAGTGGAAGAAACAGCCCGGGAGGTGGCCGCCTGCCGGGAAAGTATGGAAATTGACCCGGCCGAATTGAATTTTATTGAAGACAGATTGGCCCTGATTGAACGGTTAAAAAAGAAGTATGCCGACAGCCTGGCCGATATTTTAGCTTACCGTGCCCAAGCGGAAGCGGAACTGGAAGCCTTGCGGGAGGTTGAGACGGATGCCGCCACAATCCAGGGTCAGGTGCTGGAAAAAGAAAAAGCCTACCATGACTCGGCGGACCAAACCAGCCGTTTGAGAGAAGAGACCGCCCGGCAGCTGGAAAAGGAAATAAAAAACCAGTTGGAAGAACTGGTTATGCCGCAAGTTAATTTTACCATTGAGTTAACCAAGGGCGAACCTTCGGCCAGCGGTAACGATAAAATACAGTTTTTGTTTTCCCCCAACCGGGGCGAACCGCTGCGGCCCCTGGCCAAGACCGCCTCCGGCGGCGAGTTATCCAGGGTTATGCTGGCTATCAGAACGATCCTGGCTCTGGCGGAGGACACCGCCACCATTGTGTTTGATGAAATTGACGCCGGTATCGGCGGACAAACCATCCATGCCGTAGCCGAAAAACTGGCTCAATTAAGCAATCAAAAACAAATTATTTGCATTACCCACTCCGCTGTAGTGGCAGCCTGCGCGGCCACCCATTACCTGGTGCAAAAGGAGAGCTTGGCCGACCGCACGGTTACCGGGGTGCAGAAACTAACCGGCGCCGCCCGGGTAAAAGAACTTAACCGGATGTTGGGCGGCGATGAACACGCGGAACTGCTGGCCGGCTACATAAATAAAATACTTAAATAACTTTTTTTATTCCCCGGAGCTTTTTCAATATGTTACAATAGGGCGCCGGACGGCGTAATCTTTGGACATGTCAATGTACGCCACAATAGGGCGGAATAAATAGAACCTCCTGAGGCTAATTTAATAGTGCTAAATAATTTAATAGCGCTAAATAATTTAAAAGGAGGTGTGCCCACTGAAACCCAGCAGCAGATCAAGCCGTTTCGGAACAATATTTTTGATAGTATTTGCTTTTGCTATCGGTATGTATTCAGCATGGCACAATTTTCTGCCGTGCCATCAGTTAGTCAAAGTAGGTGATCAAATTACCGCCGGCAGGAAACTGCCTGAGTCACTTAACAAAAATCTTACTTTGCATCTGCGCTCGGTCAATAATTTCTTTGCTGCCGGCGGCAGCAATTATCGGGAATTAACTTTCACGCCCGGTCAAATCACTCCGGTAGCGCTTAAACCGGGCCGTTTGGAAATGTCGATGAAATTATTCGGTTTTCTGCCCCTGCATCGGATGACAGTCAGCGTTGTTGCTCCGCCAATGGTGATCCCGGGCGGTCACTCCATCGGTATATTGACCCAATCAGAGGGAGTTCTTGTCGTTGGCGAGGCTCCGGTTTTAAAAGACGGCGGCCAATACTTTCCGGCTCGCCTGGCCCATATCTCCATTGGCGACATTATCATGGAAGCTAACGGCATGAAAATAGAAAGCGAAGGCCAGCTCCAGGAAATAATCGATCAATGCGGCAGTAAAGGCAAAGAAGTAGCGCTGTTAGTTAAACATGGCGATAAAACCTTGAAAAAGAAGATCAAACCTGTTTTGTGTGACAAAACAGGCCGGTTTCGGATTGGTTTATTTATTAAAGGCGCCGCCGCCGGAGTGGGCACAATGACTTTTTACGTCCCGCAAAGCGGTATCTACGGAGCCTTGGGTCACATTATTGCTGATAGCGCCAGCGGCCGGATCATCAATCTGCAAAACGGGAAAATTGTGGACGCGTCAATTAAAAATCTGCATCCGGGCCGTAAAGGTCAACCAGGTGAAAAATTAGGCGTTTTTACCGGCAATAACGATGTCATCGGCAATATTGAAAAAAATACTCCCTTCGGAATATTCGGCCACCTGGATAAAAATTTGGTCAATTCTATTTATCGCCGACCAATTCCCATAGCCATGAAATACCAAATTCAGACTGGCCCAGCGGAAATATTGACGGTCCTGCATGACAACAAATTAGAGGAATTCGGCATTGATATTGAGAAAGTAATTACCGGTGATAATCAAGGCAAAGACATGATCATTCGGATTACGGATCCGGATTTGCTGAATCGCTCCGGCGGCATTATCCAAGGCATGAGCGGCAGTCCGATTATCCAAAAGGGCAAACTTGCCGGAGCGGTAACCCATGTATTTGTCAACGACCCGACCCAAGGTTACGCGGTAGCGGCGGAAAATATGTTAATGGAAGTAAATTTAATCTATCACAAGGGAAATGAAAATATAGCCAGTTAAAGGAGTTTTTTGCGCTATTTAATCAGTAAAAATTTAACAATTTTGGTAAAAAAAAATAAAGGAGTAATCGCGTCTCCGTCGAAAGTAATGTTATACAGTAAAAATTTAGGAGGCGTGGTTTTCATGAAAACAGCGACAAAGGTGGTTATTGCAGATGATAACAGAGAATTTTGTGAACTTTTAAAAGATTTTCTTCAGCAGGAAGAGGATTTAAAAATCTCCGGTTTAGCTTACAACGGTCTTGAAGCGCTTGATGTTATTAAAGAGCAAACCCCGGATCTGGTAGTGCTTGACGTCATCATGCCACACCTTGACGGTATTGGAGTCTTGGAAAAGTTAGGCGAAAAAGCAACCGCACATCGACCCAAAGTGATTATTTTAACTGCTTTTGGACATGAAAATGTCACCCAGAAAGCCCTGGAGCTTGGCGCTGATTATTACATCTTAAAACCATTTGACTTTGCCGTACTGGCAACCAGAATTAAGCAGCTTACAGGCAGTTTGAAACACAGCCGTTATATTTCACTGCCCAAACCCAAAAGCCTTGACGTGGAGGTAACCAATATCATCCATGAGATGGGCGTGCCGGCTCATATCAAAGGTTATCATTATTTAAGGGATGCCATACTGGACGTAATTGATGATATCGCTCTTCTAGGCGCGGTAACCAAAGAATTATATCCCTCGATCGCCGAGAAATACCAAACCACTCCCAGCCGTGTGGAACGGGCCATCAGACATGCTATTGAACTGGCTTGGGACCGGGGCAATGTAGAAATGATGACTAAATATTTTGGGTATACTATTAACCTTGACCGTGGTAAACCGACCAATTCTGAATTTATAGCCATGATCGCCGACAAATTAAGAATCGAATTAAAGGTAAGTTAAAGTGAATTTAAAGATGTTTATTACGGTATTTTGGATAAACAAAACCTGACCCAAAGTCAGGTTTTTTTCCATAAGTTAGGCAAATACAAAATATCAACCTTCTTGACGCTTATTAACAAAAACTGTAGAATGTTAAGGTTAAGGCTGGTGATGATAATAAAAGCCATAGTTATTAAAGGGCCGGTTAAATTAGATAAAAGAACCAAAAATTTGATTAAACGCATTCAGCCCGGCGACATAGCTGTGATTGACCACGCCGACCTTGATGAAGTGGCCGCTCTGGCGTTGCTTGAAACCAAGGTAAAGGCGGTAATTAACGTTTCGCCTTCCATGAGTAAGCAATATCCCAACGAAGGGCCTTTACGCCTGATCGAATCCGGAGTGAAATTGCTGGACTGTTTTTGTCCGGAACTATTTACGTTGCTTAGAGAAGGACAGGAAATAGAAATCCGGGACAATGTTATCAGCCTGCATGGTCAGGACTTGGCAACCGGACAAGAGCTCACCGCCGTTGCGATCAAAGAGCACATGAATGCCGCCAAAGCCAACCTGGCAGCGGAGTTATCCCGATTTATCGAAAACACCATGGCCTATGCCCGCAATGAAATCGGCTTAATCTGTAATGAGTTTGAGGTTCCGCCGGTTAAAACCGTTTTTAAGAGCCGGCATGCTTTAATTATCGTACGCGGTAAAAATTATAAAGAAGATTTAAAGGCCATTAAGCCTTATATTGATGACATGAAACCGGTACTGATCGGAGTGGACGGCGGAGCGGACGCCTTGGCGGAATTCGGGCTGCGGGCGGACGTTGTCGTGGGAGACATGGACAGCGTCAGCGACAGCGTGCTGATGAGCGGCGCCGAGCTGGTGGTACATGCCTATCCCGACGGCAAGGCGCCGGGCATGGAGCGGCTCAGCCAATTGCATTTGCCGGGGGTTGTTTTTGCCGCCCCTGGTACCAGCGAAGATATTGCCATGCTAATGGCTTATGAACTGGGCGCTGAGTTAATTGTGGCGGTTGGTACCCATTCCAACATGATTGACTTTTTGGAAAAGGGGCGCCGGGGGATGGCCAGCACTTTCCTGGTGCGGACCAAGGTAGGCCCCATCCTCGTGGACGCCAAAGGAGTAAGCAAACTGTATAAAAGCAAACCAAAGATCAAGGATTTGGCTCCGATCCTTATCGCCGCCCTGCTCCCGGTGACTGCGGTGGTTGCGGTTTCGCCCTCAACCCGTGAACTGTTGCGCCTGTTGATTATTCAGATTAGGATTATAACAGGGATTTAGGAGAACTGGCATGATTATTGATTACAAATATCATATCGCGTCTCTGGTGGCCGTTTTTCTGGCCTTAGGAATTGGTATCATTATCGGCAGCACCATGCTTG
>WQUS01000414.1 GCA_009781965.1 Bacillota bacterium
GATCATCGTCCATGATTTCCTTGGCTTCAGCCGGGGTGAGGTTAAAAATATACAAGCCGCTGATATCATAATCACCAAACACCGGACAAACAACGGACAACAGGCCGTCTGCCCGCAGGGACATATTTTTTCGTCCGTGTTCCCAGATAATCCTGTCCGCACCGGCCTCTTTCCTTTTGGGCGTCGACTTGATCAAAACAAGGGTATAATCCTTTAGCTTCGCGTGCATCTCTCTAACATACTCATCGGTGATTATAGCCATGCTTACACGTCCTCCTATCGTGATTGACCTTAACGGCAATCCACAATCAAGCTCTTTCCGGCCACAGGCATGAAATGACTGCCTAAAATGATCCTTTGACATTAGCGTGACCTTAGCGCCCGGCGGCGGACCGGGAAAAGTCGGCGGACTGCCCGCGGGCGGTAGCCGCCAGGGTCACGATCAGTACCAGCACCAGGATGATTACTATCGTGCCGCCGGGGGGCAAGTTCAGGTAAAAGGCCGCGACCAGCCCGGCAATAACCGCCAGTTCGCCAATCAACACCGAGCAAAAAAGCGTGCCCATAAAACTCCGGGCCATTTGCATAGCGGCGGCCACGGGCAAAATCATCAGCGATGAAACCAGCAATATGCCCACAATGCGCATGGCCACCGCAATGGTCAGAGCAGTCAGGACGATAAAAACCACGTTAATCAGCTTTACCGGCAGGCCCGAGGCCCGGGCCGCCTCTTCGTCAAAGGTAATATTAAACATTTCTTTAGTAAAAATAAGCAGCACCAGCAGGGTCGGCAGACCAATACAGAACATTACCGCCACATCCCGGCCGCTAATAAGCACAATGCTGCCGAACAAGTAACTCATCAGTCCCCCGCCTACTCCGTTGCCCAAGCCGATAATGATCGCCGCAATCGCCACCCCGGCGGACATGATGATGGCAATGGACAATTCAGCGTAATAGCGGTATTTTTCCCGCAAGGCCTCAATCAAAAGAGCGCCGCCCATGGCAAAGGCCGACGCCGACAGAATAGGCTGCACCCCGGTTAACAATCCGGCCGCCACCCCGGACAGGCAGACATGGGATAAAGCATCGGCAATCATGGACATGCGGCGCAGAGTGACGAAAAGTCCCACCAGCGGGCAAACCAAGCCGATCATTAAACCGGCGGCCAAAGCCCGGAGCATAAAATCATACTGCAATATTTCCATCCGTTTACCCTCCGACCGGGCTGTCGGCGCAGCCTAACCCGAATTGCTCACCCCGGACAGGCAAGCATTCGGACCAGCCAACCTCCCGTGGGTATATACTGCTGTTGCAAGAGCAAATGGTCCGGTTCAGGCACACCCATTTGCTGGTCAATCCCGCCAGCCAGCCCGGTTCATGGGAAACCGCCAAAATAGTGATCCCGTCGTCTCTTAAACCGCTGATCAGCCGGCTTAGCTCTTTGACGCCGTCTTGATCCACCCCGTTAGTCGGTTCATCCAGTACCAAAAGACGCGGACGCAAGGATAAGGCCCGGGCAAGCATTACCCGCTGCTGCTGACCGCCGGACAATTCACCCACCGGAGCATTTTTATAAGCCAGCATATCAACCCGGGCCAAAGCTTCTTCGGCGCAGGTCCGGTCCTGGCGATTAAAAAACCGGCCAAAACCACGCAGCGCCGTCCGCCCGGACAGCACCACTTCATATACGGTGGCCGGATAGCTGCGATTGAAATGAGAGGCCCGCTGACTGACAAAACCGATTTGACGCCGTTCTTTAAAGACTCCCGCCGGCTGCCCGAATATTTTTAATTCTCCGACCTGGGCACGCACCAGCCCGACGATTAAATGCAAAAGAGTGGTTTTCCCGGCGCCGTTGGGACCGGTGATGCCCACGATTTCACCCGCCGCTACCTGCAGCGAAATCCCGTCCAGCACCGGATGACAGCCGTAGGTAAACCGGATATTGTTCAGTTCAACCACCATTTCAGCCGACAAGTTAATTAGCCTCCTTTGTCCGGCAGGCCCAGCAGTAACCGTAGATTTCGAAACTATGCCTCTGAACGGCGAATTTTTTCTCTTTGATGGAGTAAGCATCCATGTAGTCCAAGGGACAAAAGTTAACCTCCTCCGCATTGCCGCAACTTAAGCAAACCAGGTGATGCTTGTGTCCGTCAGGTTCCAGCAGTTTATACCTGGCCTTACCGTCCCCGAAATCAACCCGGGCCAGTACGTTCAGCCGCGCCAACACGCCCACGTTACGGTAAACGGTATCCAGACTCAAATGAGGGTAGTGATGGGAAATCCGGCTGTGGATTTCCTCCACCGTCAAATGTTCCGGCTCGCCCAGCAACACATTGATCATTTCCTGTCTCTGGGGGGTAATCTTATAGCCGTTTTCTCTGAGTTTAGTGAGCACGTCTTGCAACTGCAAAAAAATTCCTCCTGTCGCCAACGCAAAAAAGAATCATTACTGTTTAGTAATATATCTTTTTTACAGATAAAAAGCAATGGCTGTCAGGAAAAATTTTTACTCCAATCCTTCCACCAGACACATGGCTTTGGCGGTTACCCCCGCCACCTGTTCCAGATCCGCCACCAACGCTCCGGCTTCATCAGTGCGGGCTTCCATGGTCAAGGTGATAATCCCTCTGCTTTTGGAGGGATCAGGAATCCCCGAACGGCTAATCACTTGGGAACCGTAGCGGGTGATTATTTGCTGCACTGCGGGAGCGCGGCAGGCCCGTTCTTCCACTAAAATCCCCACAATACAAATGTCTTTAGGCATAAAATATTCCTCCGGCAGTATATTTTACCTTTATTTGTTACTGGTCAGACTCTGTGTTTGTTAGTACCCGTAGCCCAGGCCCGTAAAGTTATTAACCGTAAGCGATTTCTCGAAGAGTATGAGCGCACGGTTAAT
>WQUS01000415.1 GCA_009781965.1 Bacillota bacterium
CCGGCCATGTGATTAGAATGGCCGGGGAACTGGGCATAGAAAAAACCGCCGTCGTGGCCAATAAAATCCGTTCTGAGAAAGAGAAACAGTTTATTATAGATAGTTTTCCGCAACATTCCGTAATTGGCTTTATCAGTTTTTCGGAATCATTATGGGCAAACGCCATGGAAGCGTCGATGACACCGGAAATAGAGAAAGAACTGATGTCCGAGGTGCAAAATGTTTGCCTGAATATTTTGGGGGAGGTGGTTGGTAACAACCCAAATTAACTTTACAGTGTCAGTCATTTTCTGCGGTAGTCGCGGATAGTTTTTATTTATAGGGAGGGGTAACATTTTACCCGGGACAACCGGAAATGAAGGGAGGAGCAATTCCGGTTGCACCTTATTATGTTTCTAATCAATAACCTAAGGAGGTTAAAGTGATGCCAAGGTTTAGAGATCCAAATCATACCAGCCGCTCTTCGGCCGCACCCAGAGTGATCGATCCGAAGAGTATCAAACGCTCTATTGACCCGGCCGTTCTGGAAATGATCGACATCGCCAAGGAGCGCGGCGTAGTTACTACTTTTGATCGTTTCGTAGCTCAGCAGCCCCAATGCCAGTTCGGTTACAAAGGTCTGTGCTGCCGCTTCTGCATGGCGGGCCCCTGCCGGGTTACTGACGACGACGGTCCCCGCAGCCGCGGTATTTGCGGCGCCAGTGTCTGGACCATCGCCGCCCGCAGCACCGGTTTAATGCTGCTTACCGGCGCCGCGTCCCATAGCGAGCATGCCGTCCATATGGCCCATACTCTTTACGAGTCGGTCAAGGGACACGCGCCCGATTACTCGATTAAAGACGCCGACAAACTTCATCGGGTGGCTAAACGGGTCGGCATTGAAACCAACGGTAAAGACGACCAACAAATTGCCCTGGAACTGTCTGAAATGGCCATGGCCGATTACAGCCGTCTGGACGGCTTCGGCGAGTCTACCTGGGTTAAAACTACGGCGACCAAAGGGCGTCTGGACAAGTTCCGCAGCCATAATGTCATGCCCAGCGGCGTTTACAACACCATCTCCAACCTGGTTACCCAAGCCCACGTGGGCATGGACAACGACCCGGTCAACCTGATTTTCAGCGCCATTAAAGTAGCCATAGCCGACTATGTGGGCATGCATGTGGGCACAGATATCTCCGACATCCTGTTTGGCACTCCCAAGCCGGTAGTCAGCGAAGCCAACATGGGGGTTATTGATCCTGAAAAAGTTAACATCGTGCTCCATGGCCATAACCCCATTTTAAGTGACATTATTGTCTCCGCCGCTAAAGAAATGGACGATGAGGCCAAAGCGGCCGGCGCCAAAGGCATCCAGTTAATGGGTATTTGCTGTACCGGTAACGAGGTGCTCATGCGCCACGGCGTGCCTATTGTCACCTCCTATTCATCTCAGGAATTTGCTATCGCCACCGGCGCCATTGACGGCATGGTGGTGGACGTGCAGTGCATTATGCCTACCGTGCGCACAGTGGCCGAGTGTTTCCACACCGTAATTATTACCACCTCGCCGCTGGTCAAGCATCCCGGTTCGGTGCACATTGAGTTCAATGCGCCTACGGCCAAAGAAGACGCCAAAGGAGCAATCCGGATGGCCATCGAAGCATTTAAACTGAGAGACCCGGCCAAGATCCACATTCCTCAAATAACTAACCGGGTGGTAGCCGGTTTCAGCCTGGAAGCACTGTACGAAATCTTTGGTTCCGTCAACCCGGACAAACCGGTTAAAGTGCTGACAGACGCTATTAGCAACGGTGAAATCAAAGGCGTCGCCTGGTTCGCCGGCTGCAATAACGCTAAAGGCATGCAGGATGCCGCTCATACCAGAATTGTGGAAGAAATGCTTAAAAATGACGTCTTTGTCATCGGCACCGGCTGCGCCATGCAAGGCTGCGCCAAGCTGGGCCATCTGGATCCCGCCAACGTAGACAAATACTGCGGCGAAGGCCTGAAGAAATTCCTGGCCCGCATCAGCGCCAATGCCAACCTGACCACCGGACTGCCGCCGGTATTCCACATGGGTTCCTGCGTGGACAATACCCGCTGCTCGGATCTGTTAATGGATATGGCCAATGAAATGGGCGTGGACACTCCCAAAGTGCCTATCGTCGCCTCGGCGCCGGAAGCCATGAGCGGTAAAGCCGTTTCCATCGGCGTCTGGGTAGTAGCCATGGGCGTACCCACTCACGTTGGCGCCATGCCGCCCCTGGAAGGCAGCGAGCTGATTTACAGCATTACCACACAAGTGGCCGGTGATGTATACGGCGGTTATTTCATGTTCGAAACGGATCCTGAGGAAGCAGCCAAGAAAATGCTCAGCGCTTTAGAGTACCGGACCTGGAAACTGGGCGTCCATAAGAAAGTCGCCGAAGATTTGGAAACGGCCTTGTGCCAGAACTACTAAAAACGATTACCGTTCGAAAGGAGGATACGCATGTCTGAAGCCATTAACTTTGATCAGATTTTTGAAGGAGCAGTGCAGCCGGGCAACGAGCCCAAGAAACTGTTCAAGGAAGCCTATGAAGGAACCATTACCGCCCTCAGCTACGCGGAAATACTCTTGAACCAGGCCATCCGTAAATACGGCAAAAATCAAGCAGTAGCCTATCCTGACACTGCCTACTACCTGCCGGTAATCCGGTGTCTGAGCGGTGAGGAGATCCGCACCCTGGGCGACTGCGTACCGGTACTGAACAGATTGCGTAACGCCGTCAAGGAAGAAAAGACCTTTGCCAACGCTCGTAAATGGGGCGAAGCCACCTGGTACGCCGCCGATATTATCGAAGCCGTTAAATATATTGAAAACAGTCAGGAAAATCCTATTTACCAGACTCCCTGGACCGGCTTTATCGGCGACCCGGTAG
>WQUS01000416.1 GCA_009781965.1 Bacillota bacterium
TCTCATTTTCACCTGCATTGCTCAATTATATCGTTATTTTTTAACGAACGCCAGATTTATCTTTACCAAACTGTTATCAAAGTATAAGAGCCGCTTGTTATACAGCGGGCAGAAAAAGAAAAATTTCGGTTTGACCGTCAACCTGGGATTGTTTTAATGAAGCGCCGTACAATAACAGCTCATCGCCGATATCCCGCAAGACGTCATCAACCGTCCCGGGTACGGCGGCAGTTTTATAGCGCACGCCAAACAAATACCCTCCGTCCGCGGTATGAATAAACACTTCCATCAGGCGGTCCTTGTTTTCCGGTAAGGCCAGACATTCAACAGAGTAAAACAATATCGCCTCCAAAACCGGCGCCAGTTTCTCCGCCGGCACGGCGCAGCCGCCCAGATCGGCTTGCACCTCATACCGCACACCGACGCCCCGTTCCAGCGCACTGTAGTAAGCCAACAGTATTGCCGCTGCTTCGGTTGCCCTGAGATGCATAACCCCGCTTAAATTGATCATTTTCCGGACGGCATTGTTCAAATACTTCCGGGCCTGTTCCGCCCGGTCCAGCTGCAAAAGACCGGAAACAACCTGAAAGTCGTTGAGAAAATCATGCCGCTGCAGAGATATCAGTTTCATCAGTCTGGCATCATCCAAGGTCATTCTCCCCTTACAGTGATGGATGCTTTTATCGAACAAGCCTATGGAATACTTGAACTAGGGAACGACAAAGCTTTCGGTTATGTTTTCTATAGTTGCTTACATTTTCCTTTTTTTGAAAAAAAATTAGACGAAAACCAGCCGGTTTTCGTCTAATCAGGCAACGTGATTATTAACGCGCAGTAAAAATTTAGAGCGCCGCGCCTTCCTTTTCCGTAATATTGACTATTTTTTTGTCCTTACCCCTGGTCTGGAAGGTAACAATACCGTCAATTTTGGCAAACAGCGTATCATCTCCACCGCGGCCCACATTACGCCCCGGATGGATACGGGTGCCCCGCTGCCGGACCAGGATACTGCCGGCAGGCACAAACTGCCCGTCGCCACGTTTAACTCCCAACATCTTGGGATTGGAATCACGACCGTTACGGGAACTGCCTACACCTTTCTTATGCGCCAATTAAACTCACCTCTCAGGCTTCTATTTTCTCCACCACTACCTTGGTAAAAGGCTGGCGGTGGCCCTTTTTACGCCGGTAATTTTTCTTGGATTTATACTTGAAAACAATAATCTTTTTCTCCTTGCCATGCTGCTGCACCTTACATAAAACTTTAACGCCGTCCAGCAGCGGAGTGCCCACCTGCAGGGCGCCGTCTTTTTCCACTGCCAGCACCCGGTCTACCGTGTAAGTATCCCCCACCTCGGCGGGCAGCTTTTCAACAAACAATACATCCCCTTCATGCACACGGTATTGCTTGCCGCCGGTCTCAATAATAGCGAACAACAGTTAACCCCCTTTTCCTCAGGACTCGCCGAACAACAGGTAGGATGCACATCCCTTTAAAACCCGTTTCGAGCGGTACTTGTTTACAATAAAATATTTTACCACAACCAGGGCCCTTGTCAAGCCACGATCTGTTTCAGCCGCGATAGCTCTCGTACTGTTTCAACAGATAATCGCGAAAATTGATCACATTTTTTGAAAGCAGCCGTTTCTTTTTGCTTATGATATAAAGATCTATTTTGGGCTGCACAGGCGGGTCTATGTAAATAACCTTAATTTTTTTGGTTATCCCCATCACCATGGTTTCAACCGGCAGAAAACTTACCCCTTTATTATCGCTGACCAGTTCATACATGACATCCAAATAAACGCCCTGATGCAATTTGGGAGTAAAACCGGCCTGTTCGCAGGCGACAATTAAGGCCTGCGACGCCCTTGACTCAATAGGAGGCAAAATAAACTGTTCATTGGCCAGTTGCTTTAAAACCACCCGCGTATTTTTCGCCAAAGGATGTTTGACGCTGAGCACCAATTTCAATTGATCACGCCGCAGCAGGCTATTATCAAATAAAGCAGGATTTGAGGGGTTGACCACACAAGCAATATCAATTTTTTCATTGAGCACCATTTCCTCACAATCGTGCTCCCAAGCCTGAATAATTTGCAGCTCTGTTTCGGGGTGCTGGGTTTGAAAGGCCCATAAAAGAGACAAAGGAATGGCGCTGCCCCCGCTGAGTGAACCAAATACAAACCCCACCGCAATCGTATCGCGTTTTTCTGCGGCGCAATGATACATCAGCGCAATAGTCTCATCAACCTGTTGCATTACCGGCAATGTTTTTTCTAAAAAAATCTGCCCGGTTTTGGTTAATTCAACACCGGAATAATTGCGCACCAGCAAATCAATCCCGAATTCATTCTCCAATTGCCTGATGGACTTACTCAAGGCTTGTTGGCTAATAAAAAGATTTTTGGATGCTTTCAAAAAGCTTTTATCAATACTAACTTGATGAAAATAACGGATTTGTTTTAATTCCATCAAACTATCCCTCCATCCGGTACCTCCAAGCATTATTGATCCCTAAAACCCCGTTTAGCGCCTCAATGATTCAACAAAGCTACCAAAAGCATCCACAGCGTTCCTTGGTAACAGTTCTGGCTTGGTAACAAACCGGCCATACTTACCAGAATATTTTGAGTATTCGCGGGCCAAATAGCCAAACACCACACTGAACCGATAGTTGGGAATTAGGTTTGATAAGAACAATTATACAGCAATTTTGATTAAAGTAAATTGATTATAGTGTAAATTCGCAAATTTATATTATTATTGTTACTGGTCACACGCTACTGTACAGCATCAAGCCGGCCCGTAAAGTTATTAACCGTGCGCTCATACTCTTCGAGAAATCGCTTACGGTTAATAACTTTACGGGCCTGGGCTACGGGTACTAA
>WQUS01000417.1 GCA_009781965.1 Bacillota bacterium
AGAGTTGCGGGTATAATCGTCAATGTAGCCGGTAAAATACACGCGGCCGGCCACGCCCAGGCGGACGGTTTGGTTTTGCAGTTCGTTGTAGTGGGGCCCTTTGCCGGAGATAATAAATTTTGTGTCCGGCATATAGTGCAATATTTTGGGGATGGCATCCAGAAGCACCTGGACTCCTTTTTCGCGTACCAGACGGCCGACAAAAAAAACGATTTTTTCATTGTCGGCCGCGTAATCGCCGCGGGTCAGTTTTTCGTGTTTCCGCACAAAGTTCTTGGGATCGACACCGTTGGGGATTACCGCCAGTTTGTCGGCGGGGAGCTGGAAGACAAACTTGATTTCTTCTTCCATGTAATGGCTGCAGCAGATCACCCGCCAGGCTTCATAACCCAGCCACCATTCGACGTCGCTGATATGGCGCTGGCCGTCGTCGTGCAGCCCGTGGTTGCGGCCATATTCGGTGGCATGAATGGTGGCCACCAGTGGGATCCGGTAGGCGTGTTTCAGGGCCCGGGCGGCGTAAGCCACCAGCCAGTCGTGGGCATGGATTACCGCCCAGTTGTTGTGTTGATTTAGCACCGGAATGGCTTTTTCCAGCATGGCCACGTTAAACTGGGAAACCCAGGTGGTGAAATCGGGCGCAGATACGTCGTAGGGGCTTGCGCGGTGGACATGTACTCCGTTAACCCATTCATATTCCGGCAGACCGGGCCCGCCGATGGTAAAAAGATGCAGCTCCGTTCCGTGAGCGGCCAGAGCGCCGGTAAGGTCATATACATGCCGGGCCAGCCCGCCGATACTCTTGGGCGGGTATTCCCAGCAAAGCATGGCACCGCGCATAGACATCCCCCTTAGGTTTTTTGACAGCATTTCTATTTTATGCCTGCGCGGGCCAATTTATGAGGGTGATTAAAATAAAAAACACCACTGCTGCCAGTGGTGTGGTGAATACGATAAACCTCCGCTATTTTCCCTGGCCCAGTTGAGCCTGCAAAATCTCCTTCACCGCGCCAGGATCGGCTTTGCCGGCTGTTTTAGCCATTACCTTGCCCATCAGAAAGCCCAGCACCTTTTCGTTGCCGCCCAGATACTGTTCCACCGGTTTCGGATTTTCCGCCAGCACGGCGGCGACGGCTTCCTCCAGCAGCCCGGTGTCCGATACCAGGCCCAGATTATTTTCCTTGACATAAGTCACCGGGTCAATATTCTCCGTGTAAAGCAGCAACAACAATTTTTTAGCTACGGCCCGGTTGATTTCCTTGCGGTTGACCAGCTCAATCAAATCCGCAAACTTGCCGCAATCAATATTAATATCGTCGGAGGACTTGTTTTCCTCAGTGTTCATGGCCAGCAAATCAGTGACGATCCAGGATACGATATCCTTGACCGGCAAATTGCGCGCCGCCAGGGCGTCAAATATGTCGGCCAGCCTTTTGCTGCCGGTGATAATCCTGGCGTCAGGCTCGGCTACGCCCAATTGCCCGGTCAGGCGGATGAATTTATCCCCGGCGCTTTCCGGCAGAGACGCTCTGACTGTGTCAATCCAGGCCTCGGATATGGCAATCGGCATCAGATCGGGATTGGGAAAATACCGGTAATCAGTGGCGTTTTCTTTGTTGCGCATGGCGAAACTTTGGCCCAGCTGATCATCCCAGCGGCGGGTTTCCTGCACCAGTTCCTCCGTGCCGTTGGCCAAAGCGTCGATGTGCCTTTGGGTTTCATATTCGATGGCCCTGGTAATCGCCCGCAGGGAGTTCATATTTTTCATTTCCGTCCGGGTGCCAAGCTCAGTTGTTCCCGCCTCCCGCACCGATATATTTACATCGCAGCGCATGGAACCTTCCTGCATGCGGCAATCGGACACCCCGGCAAAGGTTAGCAGCGCCCGTAACTTTTCCAGATAAGCAACCACTTCCTCCGCGTTGCGAAAATCCGGTTTGCTGACTATTTCCACCAGGGGCACGCTGGCCCGGTTATAATCCACCAGGGATACTTCGTAAGCGTGGACTAATTTGCCGGCGTCTTCCTCAATGTGAATTTGCTTTAAATTAATCCGTTTGGCCCCTTGGCCGGTTTCAATTTCCACATAACCGTCGCGGCAGATGGGGGCAAACCACTGGGTAATTTGATAACCGCAGGAAAGATCGGGATAAAAGTAGTTTTTCTTATCAAAAGTGATAGTGGGTGAAATTTGGCTGTTGGTGACCAGGGAAGCCGCGATCCCCAAGGCAATGGCCTTTTTATTGGCCACCGGCAACATGCCCGGCATGCCGGCGCAGGCGGGACAGACGTTTTCATTGGCCTCCGCGCCGAATTTGGCGCTGCAGGAACAAAACAATTTTGATTCCGTAGCCAGTTCCACATGGACTTCCAGTCCGATGACTACTTCATATTGCATGACAAACCCTCCTTGGCCAATGTAAATAGGGCGTCTTCCCCGCCGCGTTTGCCAATAAACTGCACCGGCGTGTCTTTATAGGGCAGGGCCAGGGAAGGAAAGCCGCCTAAAGCCGACAGAGCGTATAAGGCTGATTGCTCATACTTGCCGCCGCTGTCAAGCTTGACCGGCAAAGCAAGGGCGTCAATCTCCGCCAACTGGCCGGCATAATAATCCCGCGTCAAACGGCGTATTTGCATCGCTTTGTGGTATAAATCATCGTAATGTTCCTGAGACAGCACCATACAACCGACAATAGAGGCCAGCTGCATATCGCGTCCGAAACCTTCGGTGCGTGACCTGATGTAAAGATCATTGATCCCGTCGACGTTTTCCGCCCGGTAACCGAATTTAACCCCGTCATAGCGGGTGGTGTTGTTGCTGATTTCGGCAGTGCCTAAAATATAAAATACTTGCGCCAGCACATCGAAATATTTTAACTCAACGTTA
>WQUS01000418.1 GCA_009781965.1 Bacillota bacterium
GCCCGGAATTCCAAATACTCGCCGGTAGCCGGGTGCGCAAAACCCAACAGGTAGGCATGCAGGAACTGCCCCGCCAGCCCCAACTGCGGCCGGGCGGGACCATACCGGGTATCGCCGGCCAACGGGTGACCGATATAAGACATATGCACCCTGATTTGATGCGTGCGTCCGGTTTCCAGATGCAGTTCCAGCAGGGTGAAACCGTTTTGCCGCTCCAGCACCCGATAGCGGGTAACCGCCTTTTTGCCGTTACTAAAATTAACCGCCATACGCTGCCGGTCTACCGGATCACGGCCAATGGGCGCGTCAATCATGCCGCGGTTATGGGCCAGCAAACCGTGGGCCAAGGCCACATAGCCCCTGGTCACCGTGTGTTGTTTCAGCTGCTCGGCCAATCCTTCGTGAACCAAATCACTCTTAGCAACCATTAATAACCCGGAGGTTTCTTTATCAATCCGGTGCACAATCCCCGGTCTTAAAACCCCGTTAATGCCCGAAAGATCCCGGCAGTGGTAAAGCAGCGCGTTCACCAGGGTCCCGGTATAGTTGCCCTCCGCCGGATGTACCACCATCCCCCGGGGCTTATTCACCACCATCAGATTAGCGTCTTCATAGTATACATCCAACGGTATAGCTTCCGGTCTTAATTCCAGGGCCACGGGAGGCGGCACCGTCACAACCACCCGGTCGGCCTCGCGCAAACGATGGTTGGGTTTGACCGCCAAGCCGTTTACCGTCACCAATCCCTGGCCAATTAGTTTTTGGGCGTAGGACCTGCTTATGCCGGGACTAATAGCGGATACAAACAGGTCCAGCCGCCTGCCGGCCTCGCTGCCGGTCACCACGTATTCTTCAGTCCCCGGCGCCATGGTGTACCTTCCGTAACGCTTTCCGGTCCGCCAGCCACAGATCCAAAATCAATAGCGCCACCCCGATCACGATAGCAGTGTCAGCCAGATTAAACACCGGCCAAACCCGGAAATCAAGAAAATCAACCACCAGTCCCAGCCGGATCCGGTCCAGCAAGTTACCCATGGCGCCGCCCACCAGCATACCTAAGCCCACATAGGTCCAGACTCTCTCCCGGGGTAAATAGCGATAACCAACCAGAATGCCAACAATCACCACCACTGACAGCGCAATAAATAAATTGGTTTGGTTGGCCAGGATGCCGAAAGCCGCACCGGGGTTCAATACATAGGTGATATAAAATACCGGCGGCAAAACAGCCAGCGATTCACCAGGGTGCATCGCGAAAGTAATCAAAAACTTGGCCAGCTGATCCAAGATCAGAGTCGCCGCCACGATAGTTGCAAACCGCAAAATACATACCCCCATCCACATTTTCCATGATATAATAATAGCACAAGTTGCACAATGGCGGTAATGTAGGAGGTCAAACATTTGCTCTACTGGCTCCCCGCTTTAGCCTGGATGAGCTTAATTTATTTTCTGTCCAGCCGCACCGGCAATGAACTGCATACATTGTTTCCATTTATTAACAACTTTAATCCGGGGCATCTGGCCGCCTATTTTGTGCTGGCTCTGCTTTTTTATGCCGCCCTGATCAAAACCGGTCACCGCCACCCCTACCTGCAAGCGCTCGTCTTTTGCTTTTTATACGGTATCAGCGACGAAATCCATCAGTTCTTTGTTCCCACCAGAGATGCAGATCTTTTTGACCTGGCTATGGACCTGATTGGAGCAGCTATAGCTCTGGGAACAATTTGGCTGGCGAAAAAAAGATGTTTACGTTCTTAAGCAGGACATTTGCTTATAATTACGAAAATAATGTACAATAGAAATAAAAATAGTATAACTCAATGAAACTTCGGGATAGGAGTGGTAACAGTGGTACAAAACAAGCATAGTCAGCCAGGTATTGGCATTACTCCGTCCGACACCAACCGGTCCGACCTGCGTCAAATGGAGAATATTCTTTACGAGCATTCCGGCGTTGAGGAAGTAGCCGTTTTATGTGTTGCCGACGACACCAGCGAAAGCCAAAACACAGTCGCTTTCATAGTGGCGCGGGAACCGGGCATGACCAAAGAATCAATTTTTGATTATTTGAAACAAAGCGGTTTGCTGCAGAATGAACAATTGCCGGGCGAAATAAGATTCGTACCGCGCATCCCCAAATCACCCAGCGGCAAAGTGCTGAAAATGCAACTGTTGGAAGAACGGCATCAATGCTAAAGAACCTTATAGTCTTTACCGTCAGTGGGCAGCCGTTGTACAACGTATTTTTTATTTCCCCAAGCTGTCCTGCCAAATAGATCATTATCGGTAAAGGAGGATGTGTTATGCCAATCGAAAATTTTATTTATTTCAACGGGAACTGCAGGGAAGCCGTTAATTACTACGCTGATGTTTTTGGCTTGGACAAGCCTAAGTTCATGATCTGTAAAGATGTTTCCGGCATTCCGGATTTTGTCGGCACAGATGAAGACCGGGCCAAAGGTCTGATTATGTACGCCGGATTGCAAATCAAAGGCAGCACGGTCATGTTCGCGGACGCGCCCAATAACCGAAAGGTGATTGCCGGCGACAACATTTGCTTAACGGTTAACTGTGCAACGATTGAAGAAACCCACGCTATCTTCAATAAATTAAAAGCTGGCGGCAAAGTGCTGATTGATTTGCAGGAAGTCTTTTTTTCCAAGTGTTTGGGCTCTCTTACCGACAAATATGGGCTGAGTTGGTTTATTGTTTACTATCCGGAAGTCCAAGACAGATAAGTATTGCCTAAGTATTGCCTATTGTTTTTCCCACACGGTAATAATATAGCCGCCCGTATTATCGCCGGAAACATTGTAATTCCAGCCTACCGGCACATGAATCATGCCCTCTTGCGGCGTTTCATAGAAAACAAAGTATTTGA
>WQUS01000419.1 GCA_009781965.1 Bacillota bacterium
GATGCCCGGGGTGGATATAGTCATTACCGAAGGATACAAGGGGGAGAGTTTCCCTCAAATTGAAGTCCGCCGCGCCGGCTACGGCGAAGAGCGCCCAGCCGCCCGGGAGGGGCAGCTGGTGGCTGTGGTGGGGGACAAACTGTATGGCGGCGAGGATGTGCCTTGTTTCAAAATCGATGATATCAGCGGCGTAGCGGATTTGATCCTGACTAATTATTTGCACCGGCAGCAAATATAAGCATACAGCAAATAGGGGGCTATGAAATGAAAAGAAAGCTTATGGTTCCTTTATTAACGGTTGTTGTGATCAGCATGCTGTCATTGTTGGCCGGCTGCGGCAGCAATCAGGATAACGCGCGGCAGAATCAGAATCAGGCTGCGACTCAACAGACAGAACAGGCTAAGCAGCCCAATCAGCCAACTCCGCCGCCTACCCCGGCCAATCCAACAGTGATTCTGGCCACTACTACCAGCACCCAGGATAGCGGGCTGCTTGACGTGCTCCAGCCGATGTTTGAACAGCAGACCGGCTACAAGTTAAAGATCGTCGCCGTGGGTACCGGCGCGGCATTGGCGATGGGCCAGAAGGGCAACGCCGATGTATTGCTGGTACATGCTACGGCTGCCGAAAAACCGCTGGTGGATTCAGGGGTGGGGATTAACTACCAACTGGTGATGCATAATGACTTTGTTCTATTAGGGCCCAACAACGATCCAGCCGGGGTTAAAGGCGCCACCACCGCGGTGAAAGCGATGAAGAAGATTGCCGTCCAGGGGGCCGTTTTTATTTCCCGGGGTGATGATTCCGGCACCAATAAAGAAGAACTGACCCTCTGGAAAGACGCCGGCATTGACCCTAAAGGACAGCCCTGGTACCAGGAATCGGGACAAGGCATGGCCGCTACTATTAACATCGCCAATGAAAAGCAGGGTTACACTTTGAGTGACCGGGCTACCTACCTGGCGCAGTCCAAGCATATTGAGATGCAGATAGTCAGTGAAGGGGATAAATCTCTCCTCAACATTTACCACGTGATGAACGTCAACCCGGACAAATTCCCGAATCTGAAGATTAACGCCGCAGGCGGCAAGGCTTTTGTTGATTTTATGATTGCCCCTGATACTCAGAAGGTGATCAACCAATTTGGCGTCGCCGAGTTCGGGCAGCAGCTGTTTTTTGCCGATCACTTGAACAGCTAAGCTTTGAAAAGATTATAGCCCGGGATTTTGGCCGTTGTTGTTCCCTTACCTGTCGGGTGCAGGGTTTTGCTGTGCTGAAAAAGAATCCTAAAAATATTAAAGGCATTAAGTAAGAGATGTAATGGCGGTGTTTTAAAGCGATGAAATATTTTCTGGACTTTTTGGCCCAACTGAAGAAAGGCGTGATTGCTCCGGTCTATCTGTTTTACGGGCCGGAGAATTACCTGCGGGATCAGGCGGTGCGACGGCTGCAGGAACAATTGCTGCCGCCGGAGGCCCGGGAGTTTGATTATCACGTGCTGGACGGCGGGGTTGCTTCGGTGCAGGAGATCCTTTTAGCCGCTTCATTCGCTCCCGTCATGGCAGGCCGGCGCCTGGTAGTGGTGCGGGATTCCGGCTTGTTCCAAAGCAGCGAAAAAAAACAGGCCGATGAAAGCGCGGTTCTGGAATACCTGATGCAGCCCAGCCCGGAAACCTGCCTGGTGTTTGACACCGGCAAGGGGGTGGACAAGCGGCGCAAGCTGTACAAAGAAGCGGGCAAAGTGGGCTGTGTGCTGGAGTTTACCAGGCTGAAGCCTGCCGAACTGGTTAAGTGGTTAGCCAAACAAGCCGGTGCGGAAGGCTGTGGCCTGCAGCGGGAAGCTGCGGAAGAATTGTTATCCCGTTGCGGGCGGGATATGTACACTTTATATAATGAAATCAAGAAACTTACTTGTTACGCCGGTTTTGCAAAGAGTATCGGCCTTGGGGTCGTGCGGGAGCTGGTGACCGGCCGGGTGGACGAAAATATTTTTGAGGTGGTGGACGCCGTCGGGGAAAAGGACTGCCGGCGGGCGTTGTCCGGGATTCGCGGCCTGCTGTTGCAGAAGCAGCAGCCCCAGCAGATTATCGGTATGGTAGCCAGGCAGTTCAGGCTAATTTTGCAGGTACGGGAATTGGCGGCCCGGAGAGAGAGCCGGGAGCAGATTATCGCGGCCTTAAAAATGCATCCTTATGTTTACCAGAAAATTTATCGCCAGCACAAAAATTTTGACCGGGCGCAGCTGGTGAGTATTGCTAACCGCCTTGCGGCGCTGGACTACGACATTAAAACCGGCCGGGCGGTATTTTACCCGGCCATGGAAACGCTGCTCATCAAAATTTGCGCCGGCCAATAAATTATCCTGCGATGGAAAAAGCTATGGAAAAAGAGTGGCAATTTATTTGATTTGTGGTTTACATTGCGCACTATTTGTGGCACAATATATTGCAAAAGGAGTGCATAGCATGGCGCAAGTTAGTGTACGGATGGACGACAGCGTGAAACAAAAAGCGGAAGCTATTTTTAGTGAACTAGGTTTAAACATGTCTTCGGCGATAAATATCTTTCTGAAGCAAGTTATCCGACGAGGTGGCTTGCCATTTGAGATGACGATAGAAGCGAGTCATACAGCGGGGCGGCAGTCGAGCCTCGACTCCCTTTTAAGCTTTGCCGCGCAAAACCGCCGGATTGAGAGCGGCTATGTTTTTGACCGGGAAACCAGCCATGATAGATAAGATATTCGTGGATAGCAACATTTGGATACACCTCTTCACTGTCGGAGAGCGTTGTATAATATATAGATATATGGTATAATAGCTAAAACGATAGTGGGTGGACTATTATGCCAGAGTGTAAAAAATGTGGTTCTGAAAACAGC
>WQUS01000420.1 GCA_009781965.1 Bacillota bacterium
TTGGCGTTACAATAGCCCGTACGCTGATCGCGACGACAGCGCACGTATTCTTTACGGCAATGACCGCTTACGCGTTTTTGCGGAAAGAATTGATTGGGCGCAAGTTGTATATGAACATGGGTGTGATCACCATGTTTTTCTCCGGGGGCTTGATTCCTACATTTATCGTGATTAACCGTTTGGGGATGTATGATAGTTTTATTGTTTACATTATCCCCACTATGTTCAGCTTCTTTGACTTGATTATTTTTCAGTCGTTTTTCAGGACGATTCCGTCCTCGTTAGAGGAAGCGGCTTCGATAGACGGCGCCAGTCATTTTACTACATTTTTAAGGATCATACTGCCCGCTTCTATGCCGGTTGTCGCAACGATAACGCTGTTTAACGGCGTTTATAACTGGAATGATTTCTTTATGGGTAAACTTTATTTCAACAATCAAAATTTGCTGCCAATTCAAACTTATCTATATAAAATGATCAGTACATCAGAGGTAAGTAAATATACGATGCTTGCGGGCCAGGCGTCTCAAAGCCGTTTTACAACAACGTCTTTGCAAATGGCGACCATGATTGTGACAACCCTTCCGATTGTATGCATTTATCCCTTTTTACAAAAATACTTTGTAAAGGGAATGATGATTGGGTCGGTTAAAGAATAATATGAGATAAGCTTTAAGTGTGAAAACACTATGATATTAATCAAGGGAGGAAATAAAATGAAAAAATCTTGGCTTGGCATAGCGGCCAGCGCATTGCTGGCAACGTCTTTGCTGCTGAGCTCCTGTGCCCAAGGCACGGGGGATACCGGCGCAACAGGTACGGAAGCGGCGGCAGCGACGGAGAATACGGGTGCATCGGCGAGTACGGCCGCGGCAGAGAATACCGAAGCAAGTACGCAAGGCAGCGCGCAAGACAAATCACCAATCACTCTTGACTGGTATATTAATGAAAGCTGGTTTCAATCACCGGAAGGCAACCTGGCGCATCAGTTAATACAAGACCAAACCGGCATTAATGTAAATTTTATTGCGCCGGTCGGTGACCCCATGGAAAAACTAAACGCAATGATCGCTTCCAACACTTTGCCCGATATGGTTACGATGGGCTGGTGGTTTGCCGAGGTACAGCAGTTGTCAACCCCGGATTACACTTATTCCTACAATGAATTGGATAAGATGGCGCCGGGTTTGCTGGACACATTGGATAAGAAGGTTGTTAATTGGTACAAATCGGATGACGGCAATACATATTGTTACCCCTGCAACTCGGTTTCGCCGGCGGATATTGACGCCGGTTTGCGTACCAACCGCACCTTCCTTGTACGTAAGGACATTTATCAGGCAATTGGCAGCCCTGATATGCGTACCCCGGATGGGTTCATTAAGGCGCTTGCGGACGCAAAGGCTAAATACCCAACCGCGCTCAATGGTGAGCCGCTCATCCCCATTGGCTTTGCTCCGTTTACAACAATCGGCAATACATCGCTAGAGGATATGCTGCTTGAATTCTTAGCTGTGCCGCGTGAAATTGACGGGCTATATTACCCGGTTGTCAATGGAAACCCTAGCCCAGATTATATTAGCTGGCTCAAAACATTCCGCCTTGCCAACGAAAAGGGACTGTTGTCCACGGATATCTTTATTGACGACAGAACACAGATTGAAGAAAAGATACAACAAGGCCGTTACTTTGCGCTGCTGTATCAGGCGCAAGACGCTTTAAACCCGATTGGCCAGCTCTACAAAAACAACCCTGATTCATGCTATATTGCGGTAGACGGTCCGGCCAACAGCAAGCTTGACCCGCCAAAGCTTAGCGTACCGGGATATTCCGGATGGGAAGTAACCTTTGTTACTAAAAACGCAAAAAATCCGGAGCGCGCCGCACAGCTGATCAAATGGGGCCAAACGGACGATCAAGGCCAAGTAGCGCTTTATTTGGGCCAAGAAGGCGTTACCTATGATATGGTGAATGGTAAGCCGGTGATTAAACCTGAGGTTGCGGATCTTAAAAACGCGGATATGGGTGCCTTTAAACAAAAATACAACACATACAATGAATACTGGATGTTTGCAAAAACCAAAAACATTCAAGTTTGGCAACCGGCTCCCGTTGCGCCGTTTGATCAGTATGCCGAATGGCAAAAAGGAAAATCCACTTTCTACGGTGAATATGATAATGTAGCGCCGCCAGCGGATAGCGATGAAGCGGAAATCGGCACACGCGTTAACAACAAATGGGGCGAAGTGTTGCCAAAACTTCTGCAAGCCAAAACGGATAAAGAGTTTGATACGATTTGGCAAGGTTTTGATCAATTTAAGAAGGATAATAATTATGAGCAAGTATTGCAATATAATCGCAAAAAAATAGTAGAAAACAAAGCAAAGCTTCAATAGGACATTTCTTTGTAGAAAGGCCGCCCGCTCAGTAGGTGGCCTTTCTGTGTATGAATACGGATATATTAAACAGGCTCTAATACTAATTCCAGATTAACACGCTGAAAGCGAGGCGGAAATCCGCGTGCTTCAAGCGGTTTCCGACGATGCTTGAAGCGATGTTTAATCGGAATTAGTCTAGGGAGGGGTGGTGTACCGTTCGAGTGAAAATTTTCCAAAAGGGGGTTAGGGAAACATAGTTATGATTTGAAGCCAAAAACAGAGAATATATTAGGGAGGGGTACATAATGACTAACGTATTGATAAAATTAAGGAAGAACATGAGTGTTTTTCTTTCCGCAACTCTTGTAGTTTCATGTTTATCAACGCAGGTGTTTGGGGCAATACCGTCTGATTCCGAAAACATTAATGCCAAAAACACAGAGGCTGATTGGGCGGCAGCCGCAATTGAAAAATTGAGTCAAAACAATATTATACTGGG
>WQUS01000421.1 GCA_009781965.1 Bacillota bacterium
TGGTCGATATTACCCTGCGTATTTGGGTCGCCATTACCACTACAGACTTGTTTTCTGTGTTACAAGGAAAAGCTCTATCTATATATTGAACAACGCTCTCTAAATTTGCTCCCGTTATTATTCTATAAAGAATTATTCTATAAAGAGATGGGCTACTGAAAAGAACTTTTTAATTTTTTAATAGTGGACGACGTGCAAGGCAAAGTATGACTGGGGATGTGCGCAAACAGGGCACTGCTCCGGCGCTTTCTCCTGGTCTTCAATATGACCGCAGTGGCGGCAGATCCAAACGGTTCTTTCTTTCTCGGCAACAACGGCGCTGTCGTCAATGCTGTGGAGCAATCTGAGATAGCGCTCCTCATGTTCTTTTTCAATCGAACCGACTGATTCAAACAGAAAGGCAATGTCGTCAAAGCCTTCCTCCCTGGCTTCACGGGCCATCCGTTGGTACATGTCCGTCCATTCGCTATGTTCATCGGCCGCCGCCGCTTTAAGATTGGCGACGGTTGAGGGGATGTTGCCGCCGGCAAGCAGTTTGAACCACAGCTTGCCGTGCTCTTTTTCGTTTTCAGCGGTGGCGGCAAAGGTTGCGGCGATCCGCTCGTAACCCTCTTGTTGGGCTTGGGCGGCAAAGTAGGTATACTTGTTGCGGGCCAGGCTCTCGCCGTACAAGGCTTCCAGCAAATTTTTTTCGGTTTTGGTCCCTTTCAGATTGGCCATTTGGACTGCTCCTTTATTGGTTTGCGCCCGGTCTCAGGCGTGGACAATATCAGTAAACTCGGCAATCTCCCGACTGGTAGTGCAAAGATCGTCCAGGCTTAAATCGCGCAAGCGTTGGTGTCCCGTCAAACGGGCATAATCTTTCAGTTCATTGATGGAGACATGTAAAAAATTCGCTACCCGCCGGGCGGCGGCGTCAATGTCCAATCTTGAGCGCAGCTGAGGATCCTGGGTCGCAATGCCGGCGGGACATTGCCCGGTTTCGCAAATCCGGTATTGCTGACAGCCCAAAGCCATTAGTCCCGCCGTCGCCACCGCGATCGCATCAGCTCCCATGGCGATGGCTTTGGCAAAATCCGAGGACACGCGCAGGCCGCCGGTGATCACCAGAGCAATGTCAGACTGTACGGCATCGAGATATTTACGCGCTCTGTGCAGGGCGTAAATCGTCGGCACACTGGCGGTATCCTTGAGAAACTTCGGGCTTGCCCCGGTCGCGCCGCCGCGGCCGTCAATGGTAATAAAGTCCGGTGCGGCGTAGACGCAAAAAGCCAGATCCTGCTCAATCCTGCCCGCCGCGATTTTGATCCCCACCGGCCGTCCATCAGAATCGGTACGTATTTGGTCCACCAGTTTTTTCAGGTCGTCCTTGGAGTTGACAGCATTGAATTTGGCCGGGCTGTGGATATCCTCGCCAATTGCTTTGCCTCGCAGGGCGGCAATTTCGGCGGTCACTTTTTCGCCGGGGAGATGTCCGCCCAGTCCCGGCTTGGTAGCTTGGCCAATCTTGATTTCGATGGCGTCCGCCTGGCGGAGATTTTCGGGGGTGACGCTGTAAAGGTTGGGTACATATTCAAATATGTATTGATAAGCCGCGGCCCTTTCGGCCGGCAGGATACCGCCTTCGCCGCTGCACATGGCCGTTTTGGCCAGCGCGCTTCCTTTGGCCAGGGCGATTTTTGCCTCCCGGGAAAGGGCGCCGAAGGACATATGGGAAATATAGACCGGACTGGTCAAAACCAGCGGTTTCCTGGCGTGGCGGCCGATAACTGTTACCGTATCCACCTCGGCAAAATGCTCCACAGGCATGGGATCAAGCTGGGCCCCCAGGAGCAGGATGTCGTCCCAGCCCGGCACAACATTTTTGAGCCCCATCCCTTCGATAATGGATGCGCCGGTTACAGCCATTTGATGGATTTCGGTCATGTACCGGATGCTGTCGTCCGTTCGCAAAAGATAGGCCGGATAGGCCACATTGTCGGAGGCGAATTCTTCCAGCAGCGACTCGGAGGCGTTGCACATCGGGCAGCGCAGGGTGCCGTCTTCTCCGATGGCCGCTTCGCTTTCATCAAATTCGTAACCGCATACCCGGCATTTAAATCTCCGCATTGACAGTCCCTGCCCTTCTTGATGATGTATTTTTACCGCGAGCATTGGAGCAAGTATCTTAGCGCTTATTTTATTATTTTGACACAGGTTAATGTTTTTTTAAAGATATTTTTGAATCTTTTTGAGGCTAATACAGCAATGATAAAGTTTTTTTGCTTGCATTTTCCGGCGCAATATACGTATAATAAAATTACGGTAGGAATAATCGGAATTGTGCTGCCAAATCTAACAAAGGAGTATCCGCCATGAATATTCCACTTATTGATAGCGCGAAAGTGCTGCCGAAAGGCCAAATCACTATACCCAAAGACATTCGGGAACATTTAAAAATTAATGTTGGAGATAGGCTCACGCTCGTATGCGAAGAAGACCGCTTGGTTCTGATGAACTCGGCTACATTTGCGTTGAAAGAATTTCAAAAGGCAATGGAGGGGGAAGCCGAGAAAGCGGGACTACATTCCGACGACGATGTTGTAGCGCTGATTGCGAAAATGCGGCGCGGGGAAGAAATATGAGATGTTTTATAGGGAGTGTTTTTTTCTCATTGTCAGACGTTTTTATTTGGGTTTAATATTAATGGCGCCTATATTATTTTGCACTATTTTTGTATAAGGATGATCTTTGCCAAGCTTATTTGCAAAGATCGCCAAAGCTTTCCGGTACCATTCCAAGGCCTTGTCATATTCGCCCTGGTTTCGGTATACGATCGCGATATTATTGTAAGTTGAGGCGGTGGAGGGATGCTCCGTGCCCAACACCTTCTCGCTGATCGCCAAAGCTTTCCGGTACCATTCCAATGCCTTGTCATATTCGCCCTGGTCTTGGTATACGTTCGCGATGTTATTGTAAGTTGAGGCGGTGGAGGGATGCTCCGTGCCCAACACCTTCTCGCGGATCGCCAAAGCTTTCCGGAGCCATTCCAAGGCCTTGTCATATTCGCCCTGGACTTGGTATACGCTCGCGATATTATTGTAAGTTGAAGCGGTGTCGGGATGCTCCGTGCCCAACACCTGCTCTTTGATCGCCAAAGCTTTTCGGTACCATTCCAAGGCCTTGTCGTATTCGCCCTGGTTTGTATATACTAAGCCGATGTTGTTGTAAGTTGAGGCGGTGGAGGGATGCTCCGTGCCCAATACCTTCTCGCTGATCGCCAAAGCTTTCCGGTATAACTCCAATGCCTTTACGTAACGCGCAATTTCATCATAACCATAGCCGAGCCAAAAGCACATAGATGCCGCTCGTATTTGCGCTTTTTCATCATACGGATAGACATTTTTATAATAGTCAGCTGCCATCTCTCCGTGACCGGCTATTCTCTCAAATAAAACCCGGGCGGCGCGTTCGCTGCCATACTCATCCGGTACAGCAGCATACAAAACGTTAAAACAGCAATCCAAGAAGGTGTTGTCGGCATCTTTTTTCAGCGTTTCCCGGACGACTTCCTGCACCAGACGGTGGATGCTGATTAAGTCGTTATCCTTTTCATCCCGTTCAATAAGCGAGTATTGCCGCAATAAAACAACCGCGTCGTCAATTTGCAGGCCCGTCAGTATCGCCTGCAAATCCTCGGGCATTACCCCGCGATGCTCCTTAAAAACATCCAGCGGGATATTATTGGCGTCGGTATAAGCAAATACTTTAAACAGTCTGTTGACTGACCGGTTATTCTCCTCCAGGGCGGCAAAGGAAGCTTGCCAGGTGGTGGTGACAATTTCTTTGTAATAGGCTTCATCCGGCTTGGCGTAGTTTCTCTGCATGATTTCTGCCAACCCATGATCGGAGAGTATCTTTAAATATTCTGCAAATGACCGGCCTGTGTGCAGCATATAGGCGGCGGCTTGCTCCAGGGCCAGGGGCAAATAACCAAGCCGCTGAGCCACTTCATCAACCTTAGCCCAAGTGTCTGGCCGCTCTTGCCGGCCGGTACGTTTCAGCAATAAATCCCGCGCGTCTGACGCCAACAGCAGCGGTAAACCAAAGGTAGGCCGGCCGCTCCAAGCAGCGTTGCGGGTGGTTAAAAGCACATGGCCGCGCTGTTCTGCCGGGGGCAGATACCCGGCTATAATCTCTGGGTTCGCCGGGTCGTCAAAGATAAGTAACCGGTGCGGATGTGTCTTTAACCAATCCTGCCAGCGATAGAGCAATTCCTCCGGTTTTAATTCAGCTGTTTGCCCTTCGTTAAGAACGCCAACTTGAACCAGAATAGTCCGGCAGTCCGTCGCTATGCTCAATCCGTTTGCCGCGTTTAGCCACCATACTCCGTCCGGGTAGCGGTCTAAATGGCGGTAAGCGTACTCCAAGGCGGTTTGAGTCTTGCCAACCCCGCCCAAACCAGTGATAACCCTGGTTAGGTGCGGACTGCCGGCAAAGCTGTTCTGCAACTCGTTAAGTTGATCAGCCCGACCTGTGAAGTAGTCGTTCCGCGGGCGCAGGTTATGGTTATGGAGCGGTTTGCCGCCGCCGGTATCTATAGCCAGCTGCTCCAGGATAATGCGGACCGCTTCGTGTTTTTTATTGCTTGCGCCGCTGTCGTATAAGATGGGGAGAATATGCATCTTGTTTAAATGGCGCCGTTTTTCCCGGCGCTGCTCCGGGGCGCAGTTGATGATGGCAAAATGCTCGATGCCTGCGCCTGCCGGTTGGCGAATCATTTCCGCCCAGTGTTTGACGGTATAGTCGTCTTGCAGGCTGCAGCCTAAAAAAAGAACCGTTTGCCCGGTAAGGATGTTCTCCAATGCACTGATGACGGCCGTTTTTTCGCCTGTATCAGGTAAGTATGCTCTGTTATAGGACTCCCGGGTGAAGATAATATTTTCAGGGTCAGTGACGCAACCGTGCAGCTTAAAGATTATGTTCCTGCCGGTTTGCATGGCGCGATTAAGCTGACCGTTGCGGCCGGGGTAGTAAACCGGGACGGCGGAAGGATAAAGGTGCTCCAATAGCCGGTCGAAGTTGGTGGTTACAACCACGTCGCGAAAGAGTTCCGGCAATAGACCGACAGCTTCACTCCGCATCCGGTTTTTAATACTGTGCCATTCGGCTGCAGTGTATTGCTCCCCAAAAGCGTTTTTAAGATCGTTATAGAAAAGCGTCTCGTCAAGCGCGGCAAATAACTCCGCCGCCGCATCCAGCGGATCCGCCGGTGGAGTCTTAGGGTTCATGAACTTGGCATATTCGTCCCGCAAAAAGCCTGTCCAGGTCATAAACCCCGCCGCGGCGGACATCCCCGCGCCAACGAAGGGGATAACCCCTTTATTTTGATAGCGTTGGAGAAGAGCATGATAAACTTCGCCGTTACGTGGATTATCATAAGCCATTATTTCCTCAAAGGTTAACTTTTCTGTGGTCATAGGCAACACCGCGTCTAAGTGGATTGGATACTATTTGTTTACTATATTGTTTGCTGGCAGATGGCGGCGGCATAGAGCCAGACAGCGAGCCAGGCAGCCGACTTGGTGCAACTGGCCGGTTGCCAACAGGCAGGGCAAATCAGTTGTTTTGGATAAAACTGATAAAGGCCTGAGCCTGTTTTTCCAGATAAGGCGCGCTGGTCGTCAAAGTCAGCCGTCCATTCTGGTCTGTTTGCTGTTGGGCGCTTGGTATGGTAAGGCGGGGCTGATTCATGACCTTCATATTCAGAAAACTGATGAGGGTGACGAGATGGTCCTGGGCGATGCCCGTTCCGGACATGCCTGGCGTAATGCCGCTGATTGCCGCCGGCTTACCGTTCAGCACTTGCGGCTCGCTGGCGCTGATTGGCCGGGACAGCCAATCGAGCAGGTTTTTCAGGACGCCGGGGAAAAAGTGATTGTATTCCGGCGTAAAAAACCAAATCCCGGCGGCGGATTTAACAATCGCCCGGACGCGGCTGACGGCTTCCGGCGCGGGATGTTCGATATCCTGGTTCATCAGCGGAACGTCGGCGTAGTCCAGCAGCTGAAAGTCCGCCTGGGTTCCGATGATCCGCCCTGCCTCCATAGCTAATTGACGGTTGTAGGAGTCACGTCTCAGCGAGCCGACAATGGCTGCTATTTTGATTTTTTCCATCTAGCTCATTCCTTTCCTGTTTTTGATTACCGTTCGGTGTTTGTTGATAGTCAAAGCCCAGGTATGCAAAACCGTTAACCGCGCGCTCATACTCTTTAATAAATCGCTTCGGTTAACGGTTTTGCGTGTCGCTCAATGCTGAAAAGTAACGCGTGAACAATAACCCTTTGCCAATCTTTTGCGCCCCATGCTCTGTGAGATCCTGCCCTTTTATGCTTTTACTTTGCTACCCGTTACACATTGTTTTGCTTGGATTTTCGGGACCTAATGAGTACGAATGCCAGCAGGGCGCAGGCCACCACCACGATCAAGACAATGTAAAGCAAATTGTTTCCGCTAATACCTGTTTTGGCTGCCGGCCCAAAGTGATTTGTAAAGGCAACCAGGTCTTTACCTTCGGTGATGTAGCGGTTGTTCGTAAATCCAATAGATAGGGCGCCCAGCCCGACGGTTGATACTGGCTCACCGCCATTGCGGGTGTAAGTGTATGAAGATTGGAATTGATCATACTCAGTCGTATCCTTTACTTCCCTGACTCTAAACATCGTGCCTATCGGCAAATCGGTGAAAACTAAATTATCGCCATGCTTAAGTTTTACCGTTATCGTATTGGGATCGATTGTCGGTTGCATTGGTACTATAGTGATATCGCCTGGTTTGAACTCAAGACAGCCGCCATACGTGTCGTCCATATATGCTGCGTTCGTCCCGTTAGCCACATCGGTTATAACCTTGCCTCTATTCATCACATATGCTTTGTATTGTATGTTAGTATCGGTGATTGTAGCAGGGTCATAGATGGTTACTTCGAAGGAAAAGAGATGGTTCAAATCCGCATTCGCACCGTCAATTTCATTGCTGAGCTCAAATGTAATATTCCCTTCGATTTCGGGATCCAGCCCGCCATTAATTTTTAGGTACGTATTTGTGAAGGCCATTTCAGATGGGTGTCCAGTTGTTATGCCGGGCGTGGGGTCTAACTTAATAGAATCCAAGATCGGCTTATTGGTTTCAGGCTTATAGCCACTGATCTCTCGTACAGTAACCCTTCCAACAAACAATTTTCCATTGGCTGCGTTATCCACACGCACCGTCATCAAATAAGACTTTGTCGAACATCTCAGTTCCTCGGCGGATCCATTTTTAATATTAACATTAAGATCTACTGTTCTGCTAATATTCTTTTCAGTTACTTTGTACGTATATGTGCCGACATTCGGCCAAGGTACATTTGCAAAAACGTTATCTGTTTCTTTGGTCACTGTTTTGAGCCCGGTTTCCAGGTCTTCGCTTAAAGTACCGGGAGATGTTTTGGTAGCCGGACTGGGATTCGTACCGGTGTCCAACGAAAAATTTAATGCCTGCGTCGGAATAGTCGGAGCGCCTTCCTGGCTTTCAAAATTAAACGTAAAAGTTTCAGTAGGAGTAATTGTTCCTACCGGCATCTGTAACACTTTTGTAACCGCTGCTTTTACGGGATTGTTCTCATCTTTACTTGCAACCGGGTCGCCGCTATTCTCTGCGAAGGCGGTAGATACTGCGCCGGCGCTCAGCGCTAACATAAACACAATGCTCATAAACAACGCCAAAATGGTAGTTCTTTTCTTAAACATTTTTAAAACTTCCTTTCTGTTTTTGATTTTATAGTTACCTGGATAAGGTTGGCATATAGTGAACTTCTGTATACATAATATAATAGATAATTATTACAAAAAAATAAACAAAACGCTTTTTTTTCTGAAACATATTTAGCTCCATTTAGCTTATTTATTTCGGTTTTTTGGGGTTTAAAGAGCTTAAACCCACCTTTAAGTCGGACTTAAAAGTAGGTTTAAAAGCTTGGTGGACGAGAGGGGATTCGAACCCCCGGCCCCCGCGTTGCGAACGCGGTGCTCTCCCGCTGAGCTACACGCCCTTATACTTGTCCGCTGGCGCATTACTAATATTATCATATCCCGGGATTCTAATCAAGCAGCTGTTGATCACTTGATTACCTGTGGGCAACGGCAGTTTGATAATCATACACC
>WQUS01000422.1 GCA_009781965.1 Bacillota bacterium
GTACTCGTGTCGGTAAAGGTAGTAACAGTTACTGACGTTAGTACTGTAACCGCAAATATTTCCCGAATCATCTGACAGGGCATTTCCCGTATTGTAACAATAACTAACCAAACTTTTACTTTTTCCACAAATTCCTCCAGTATAAGAAAAAACACTGGAATACGTACTTATTCTATTGTTTCTTGCTGTCATTGTGCCCATGTTATAGCAATTGGTGATCGGATTTTCACTGTAACCACAAATCCCTCCCGCATAAGTAGAATACATCATATTAGCAGCGTCCACATTTCCCGTATTGTAACAATTACTGATGAAACTGCCAGATCCGCAAATCCCTCCGGCGCAGCCCAAAGCGGTCACAGTTCCTGTATTATAACAATTGTAGTTCGAACTGTTGTTTAAGCCACAAATTCCTCCCGCATAAGTATAACCTAAAGTATTAAAAGGATCATAGGCACTATAAGCGGTTACTGTACCTGTGTTATAACAATTGCTGACTGGGCTGTTGCTTATACCGCAAATTCCTCCTGCATAAACAGCATAGTCCTCCATACCAGCGATGTCTGAATAAATAGTTATCATTCCCGTATTATAGCAATTGACGATTAAGCTGTCACTTATGCCGCAAATACCACCTGCATTAACAGAGCCATAGGTACGATAACAGGAAATGGCAGCACTTTCTATACCCAGATTCTTTATCATTCCATTTTTAGCGTAACCAAATAATCCGTTGTTTTCTGTTCCATTCGCATTAGGGATGTTAATTGTTAGATTGCTTATTATATGTCCCTGTCCGTCGAAAGTTCCGGTAAATGGGTTAATTTTATCTCCAATAGGTGCCCATTGCGCGCCGCTTAAATCAATATCTGCGGTTAAATAAAAACTACCATTTAGATTATTGCTGATCGCCTCTAATTCTGCTTTGTTGGATATGGGTATTGCGCTTGCCACAGGAGGATCAAAAGGTGTTATGAATTTGCTGTTTGAGCTGTAATCTATGCCTAATGATGTATCAGTGGGCATAATCGCCAGTAAATCTTTGTTGCTCGTATAAACATCTTGTCCAATTGAGCTATTAGCCAGCTGTTCAGATCCAACTCCACTTGTCTTATCTGCCAGGGCTGCTAAGCTAGGTATACCCATCAAAAACATAACTGCCAGCATCAATGAAGCAAATTTTATTGCGGCGCGATTTATTTTCTTCATAAAGTTTAATCCCCTCAATATTCAATTTTTTTTCTTAAACATCAAAATATGGTTCATATTCCCTGAGCCCTGAAGGGGCCCTGTAGGTAGAACTTGACAACGCTCACGCCTGTTTGATTAAGTAACTAAAAAATAAACGCTAAGCTGTTTTCTCAAATAATTTACGTTCTCACCTCCTTGAAACGCAGGCTGAATATTTTATATTTCGGCTGTTTGCCCAGCATTATGTCCGCAGGAAAAGATAAACAAAGCAAACCATCTGTAGCATAGCGCTACATTTATAATAAATCATCTTATTATTATCTTCATATTCCAATTTTAGAGTTAATTGATTCCGATGTCAATCAAATACAATGGAATATATTGCATAACAATTTAAAAGGGATCGCCGTTTGCGCCCAGGCGATCCCCCAAAGGTATCCTGTAATGTATACTCAGTTTGCTTAAATCTTTTTTACCCTTATGCGGTCATGCCGCCGTCTACGGGCAAAGAAGCGCCGGTGATGAAAGAGGCTTGGTCCGAGGCCAGGAATAATACTGCCCGGGCAATATCTATTGTTTCGCCGTAACGGCCTATGGGAATAAAGCTGGTGTATAAATCTTTGGCGGCGCCGGGATTGGCCGGGTCGGAGCCTGCCTCAATGGAACGCATCATGCGCGTATTAGTGGGCGCCGGGCAGACGGCGTTAATGCGGATGTTTTTGGACGCGTATTCCACCGCTGCCGACCTGGTCATGCCGATGATGGCGAATTTAGACGCCACATAAACCGAGGTATTCGGCATCCCCTTTAAGCCGCCGATGGAAGACATATTGATAATCACGCCGTTTTCACATTTTTCCATCACTTGCAGGACGTACTTCAGCCCTAAAAAAGTGCCCCTGATATTAACGGCAATAACAGCGTCCAGTTTATCGGTGGGGTATTCGGCTACCGGCGCTATCGCTCCTTCTATCCCGGCGTTATTGATAAAAATATCAATGTTACCGAAGGTATCGACAGCCCGGTTTACGTAGTTTTGCACGTCCTTTTCCTTGCTAATGTCCGCCGCGACCAATAAATATTCGCGCTCTTTTAAACCCAAATCTTTTGCGGCTTGCCGCAACGCGTCCTCCTGCAAGTCAACTAATACTACTTTAGCGCCGGCTTGGGCAAAACTTTTGCTAATTTCTTTGCCGATGCCGTTTGCCGCTCCCGTAACGACGGCCACTTTGTTTTGAAAATCAGCCAAGTTCACCTACTCCTTTCAATTTTAAGTTATTTATGCGCGCCGGCGATGCTGATTATTTTATCGATGTAAAAGTCGGCTAAAGATTCGGCTATCTCCATGGTGCTGCCCTCGCTGAAGACCCGGCACAGCGGTTCATCCGGATCCGGCAGTACCAGAGCCCAGCCTTCGGGATGATAAACCTTTACTCCTTCCAGCAGTTCCAGGTCGTCGTTATTTGCTTCCTCGGCAATGTTCCTGAGCACGGTTCCTTTGACTTCCCAAGGCACGGCGGTTTCTTTGCTGGTCATAAAATAAGCCGGTATTTCGTCGATGAGAGCCGCCAGGTTCCTTTGCTCCGCGGCCAGATACCCGGCTATTTTGCATAGCGCCGCCAGAGCGTCAAAGTGCAACTGGGCCTGAGACAGGGAAACAGGGGCCGTGCTGCCGGCAT
>WQUS01000423.1 GCA_009781965.1 Bacillota bacterium
CGTAAAGTTATTAACCGTGCGCTCATACTCTTCGAGAAATCGCTTACGGTTAATAACTTTACGGGCCTGGGCTACGGGTACTAACAAACAAAGGGTGTGACCAGTAACACACAATGGCCGGGCAAACCGGGCAAATTTATCGGCCTCTTTCGGCTTCATGCCGCCCATGTTATACTTATAAAAATAACTGGCCGGGGAACTGATTTAAAAATGAGCGCCACCCTGCTTAATGCTATTGTCGAAACAAGCTATTTAAACGCCCAGAACGTCGGCCGCTACCGCTGCATTATGCGTTATTTTTACGAGCAGCACCAGCGGCTGCGCTACTGGCTGAAGCCCCGGGAGGTTTTCGACGGGGCCGTGGCTTTGGGTTTGCTGGAAGAAGATTACACTTTGGAACAGTGCCAGAAAGACTTAAACCAGCTGGTGGAGTGGCGGAACCTGGTGCCCCGCCACGACGGAGGCCGTTCGGCCACAGTAGAGGAATACCTGCGCAAAAAATTCCGTTACCAGATGACGCCTTACGCGGTGGAAATTGAGCGTCTGGTGGCGGGCCTGGAAAAAATTCGCGGTTACGGCGGTTCCCTGGAGCCATCCTTGTTTGAAGAGATCGCCGCTAACCTGGACAAGCTGGAAAAATCAGCCGGCCAGTTTCCGCCCGGCGAGGCGGTCTCGCTATGGGAAAGGATCTACGCTGATTTTACCAAGCTTACCGAAAACGCTTCCGATTATATCGCCAGCCTGCAGAGCACTAAAGTGGAAGAACTGATGCTGACCGAAGCCTTTTTAGCCTATAAGGATTCCGTCACCCAATATTTACAGGATTTCATTCAAGGATTGCAGCGCCACGCTTATAAAACAGAAGCGCTGCTAACTGACATAAACGAAGGCCTTGTCCATACCTTCCTGGCCAATGTGCGGCGGGACCTGGCCGCCCGGCCCCAATTGGACGACCCGTTAACCCCAGCCGAACAACTGGACCGGCTGCGGCAGGAGTGGCAAAGCATGGTGCGCTGGTTTGCCGGTTATGAAAACGAGCCCAGCGACGTGTATTTTCTGGAGCAAACAACTAAAGACACCATCGCCCGGATTGTGCGCAGCGCCCTGCGGATTCAGGAAAAGCACCGGCTGGGCGTCAGCCGCCGGCGGGAGCTGGATTACCTGGGTAAGTGGTTTTTCTCTCTGGCGGATATTGACGATTCCCACCGGTTGGCGGCCCAGGTATTCGGCCTCTACCGCTGCCGCCACTTCCAGGGGTTGGACGATAAGGACACCGATAACCCGGACATTTCCATGTGGCAAGCCGGTCCCAACATCAGAGCATTGCGTTCCCGCAGCAGAAAACGCCTCCGGGACGGCGGCGCCGGCGCCATTAAAAACCAGAGCGAACGCCAGCAGCGGGCCAAAGAGGATTTTTTACTGGCCCGGCGGGAAGAAAGTTTGCTGCTGCAGGAATACTTGGCCCGGCAAGCAGTCCGGATTGCCGATTTAGACCGGGTATCCCCCCGGGAGCGCTATTACCTGCTCTACTGGATTGGCCGCTGCCTGGCTAATAAATCCCGGCGCATCTTAACCCCCGAAGGCATCGGCATCACCCTGACCCTGCCGGCCGGACCGGCCAGGGCCAGATTGGAGTGCGACGACGGGGAACTGGATATGCCCAACTATTTATTACAATTCAGCGCCGGAACGGGAGTACATCATGAGCAAAACATCTGATGAGAATATCAAGGAAAACCGTAAAAGGTGCATCCAGGCCCTGCTTAACCGCAACTGGATCACCAAACAGGATGATCCGGAACTTTTCGGTTCCATCAGGGCCCAGTATCAGGAATTGCGGGACTGGTTCGGCGAATACTGCGGTTTTGCCCTGTTGCTGAACCGGCAGTTCGCCAAACTGGAAAAAGTACCGGGGCAGGCCCGGACTTGGATGGGGTTTGAAAATTTCTCCGAGCCGCGGGATTACGCCCTGTTTACCTATTGCCTGTGGTACCTGGAAGGCAAAAACGAAATGGATCAGTTCCTGCTCACCGACATGGTGGAAGAAATTCGGGAATACCTGGCCGCCCAGGATGTTTTTCTGGATTGGACTATTTATACCCACCGGCTATCCATGGCCCGGGCTCTCAAGCAGCTTAAAGCTTTGGGCGCCCTGACGGCCGTAGACGGCGACGAATCCGACTGGGCCAGAATAGGACATGAACACAATGTGCTTTACGAGTCTTCTCAACTGGCCCGTTATGTGCTGCGCCGTTTTCCCATGGATCTGACCAGCTACGGTTCCCTGGCCGCCTTTGAGGAAGGCGCTTATCCCGATACCGCCGACGGCCAGCTGAAAAAACGCCGGCACCAGGTGTACCGGCGCTTGCTCCAGGAGCCGGTGGTATATGACTGGCAGTGGACAGAAGGGGAACTTCATTACCTGCGTAACCAGCGCCATACTATTCTGGAAAACCTGGCCCATTATGCCGGTCTGGAAGGGCAACGCTACCGGGAGGGGCTACTTTTTTATTATCCCGAGGCCTCCGGCGAGATGTACCTCTTCCCCACCGGCCGCGGGGTTTCGGATCTGGTCCTGCTGTTGGCCGGAGAATTGCGGCGTCTGCACGCCCGGGACGCCGGCGGCCTCCAGATCGAGGCAGACGGACGGATCAGGCTGACCATGGCGGAATTGGAAGGACTGTTGTTGAGATTGCAGGAAAAACACAAACTGTTGTGGAGTATGCAGCACCGGCAGGCCCGCAGCAGCGAGCTGGCCGGGGAAGTGCTGGCCCATTTGGCAGAATGGGAACTGGCCGGCCAGGACGGGAACGGCCGGGCCGGGGACGGGCAGATCTGGCTTAACCCAGCCCTGGGCCGTTGGAACGGCGACTATGATGTTTATGGCGGGGATGAATAATGACGGAAATGGCCAACCGCTGGCGGATGAACCGGGCGGGCATTATTAACTTCTGGTATTATGACGAGGCCGACTTTTACCTGGCGGAAGGCCGGCTGATTTTGCGGGGCGCCAACGGTTCCGGTAAATCAGTAACCATGCAGAGTTTTCTGCCTCTGGTGCTGGACGGGGACAAGCGCCCCTGGCGGCTGGATCCTTTCGGCTCCAAAGACCGGCGGATAGATTATTACCTGTTACTGGAATCGGACAGCGGTCATACCGATCGCACCGGCTATTTGTATCTGGAATTTTACCATCCGGAGCAAAATCGTTACCTGACCATCGGCATCGGCTTGCGCGCCAGGCGCAACAATCCCAACCTGGGCTTCTGGGGTTTTGTGCTCACCGATAACCGCCGGGTAGGCCGGGATATTTGGCTGTACGAAAAAGACTACAGCTCCGGCCGGGAGACAAAGATTCCCCTCAGCCGCGCCCAATTGGAGGAAGTTGTGGGCAGCGGCGGCCATGTGACGACCGAACAGGGCGAATATCGACGGTTGGTCAATCGGTTTCTGTTCGGTTACGAAAAGATTACCTCTTTCCAGGAGCTGCTGGATCTGCTCATTCAACTGCGCAGTCCCAAGCTGTCCAAGGATTTCAAACCTTCCACCATCTATGAAATCCTGACCGGGGCCCTGCCCGCTCTGCAGGAAGAAGAGCTGCGGCCCCTGTCCGAAGTGCTGGAAGACATGGATCAAATCAATGACCGGCTCAATGAACTGGCGGTGCATCTGCTGGAAGTCCAGCGGCTGCACCGGGCCTATAATAGATATAACGAGTACCTCCTTTACCATGAGTCCCGCTCCCTGCTGCAGCAAAAAAAGCAGCGGGACGACCGGAATCGCGAGAGCAGCGCCTGCCGGGAAAAAACCGACGGTTTGGCCGCAACGCTGACCGCTCAAACCGATGCCCGGACAGCATCCGGCGCCGAACTGGAACAGGCGCAAACCGAATACCAAACCTTGATTACCAGCGAAGCGGTGGAAAAAAGAGCCGAACTCAACCGCCTGCGGGCAGAACAGGAAGAAGTAAACCGCAACCTGACCGGCTGCGCCGGCCGCCTGCAAATGTGGCAGGGCAAGCAAGACCGGGCCCGCCGGGAACAGGCTGACTTAACCGCCCAGCGGGAAACCCTGGCCGCCCGCCAAAATGACGGATTGGCTGACTTGGAGGCATTTGCCCGGGACGTGGACTTTGGCTACCATGATATCTACCAGCGGCGCTGGACCCAGGATGTGCCGGAGGATCAATCCCTGTGGCCGGCCTGGGAGCGCGACGTGCGGGAGCACCAGGTAAAAATCAGCCAGGCCGTCAAGCTGGCCCGGGAAGAAAGCCAGTTAAAAACCCGCCGCATACAGGCTGAAAAAGAAGCCGGCCAAGCCAGGGAAAAAAGAACCTGGGCTGAAGACCGGACTAGACAGGCAGAAACACAATTGGAACAGGTCCGCCGGGAACAGGAAGACAAAATCTTTCACTGGCGCCGGCAGTTGTCCTGCCTGACCCTGCCGGAGGAGTCCCTGCATCTGGTTATGCAGGCCCTGGCCCTGTTCCCCGACCAACCTTATGAAAGTGTCCGCCGGCCGGTGGTGCAAGCCTACGAGGCGGCCAAGGAAGCGATCACGGAAGAGCGGCTGGCCTGGCAAAATAAATGGCAGCGGCACGAGGCGGAAAAAGAGCGGCTGACCGCCGAGTGGCAACAATGGAAGGAACTCCGGGAACCGGAGCCTCCCCGCAGTACCGCCCGGGAGCAGTCCCGGGGCCGACGTATGGAAACAGGCGCGCCCCTGTATGCTCTGTGCGAATTTAAACCGGAACTGACCGAGGAGAAAAAAGCCGCCTTGGAATCGACATTGCAACAAGCCGGGCTGCTGGACGCCTGGATCGCGCCGGCCGGACTCGGCATGCTGGGGGCCGATGAGGAAGAAATCTGGCTCAAACCGGCGCCCCAATTGCTGCGGGCCACCCTGGCTGATTACCTGACCCCCACTCCGCCGGAAAACAGCGGCCTGACGGCGGAAATGGTGGACAATATCCTGCGCACCGTCTGCCTGGGCGGAGGCGCCGAGCTGCCGGACGAAGACAGTCAAACCGATACCGCCATGCTCACCGGGCAAGGCTATTTCCGTCTGGGTCCTTTGTGCGGCAAAGCGGCTCTTAAAGAGCGGGCCGAATTTATCGGCAAGGAAACCAGGCAGCGCACCAGGCTGGCGGAAATATCCAGGCTGGAAGAATTGATCGCGGCCGAGGCACAGGCCATGGCTGACTGCCGGGAACAAATGGACAGTCTGCAGGCAACCGCCGCTAAGTTGGAGCAGGACCTGAAAAACTTTCCCGGCGGCGAGCCGCTGCAGCAAGCTGTCCAGGACCTGGAAATGGCCCGGCTCCGTCTGGAAAACGCTTTAGAGGAAGAACAGCACAAAAACAACCAGCTGCGCGAGCTGATCAAAGAGTTGCAGGAAGCCGCCGCCCGCCTGCACGAACATATGACCGGCTGGAACCTTCCCCGCACGGAAAGCGCCCTGGAGCTGGCCGGGGAACAAATGAGCGTCTACCGCGACCGTTTGGGAGAGCTTAAGTCCGCCTGGACGGAATACAAAAGTACCCTGACCGCGCTAAACAGAGCGGCAAAAGATTTAACGGAAGCCGAAGAAAACACAGTTCTGGAAGAAACGGAACTGACCGGGCTTCGGGAGTACTTGGTGTCCGTCAGGTTTGAAATAGCAGTTTACGAGGGACTGCTGGATGAAGTGGGCATTGGCGATATTGACCGCCGCCTGCACGAACTGGAGCAGCGGCAAAAAGAGCTGGACAAGCTGCTTAAAGAACTTGACCGGGAAATCACCCAAATAAAAATTGACCTGGCCCTGGCCCAAAAGGACGCCGACGAGGCCCGGCGGCAGCTGGAGCAGGCTCAAGCCGATCTGGAGCGGCAAACCGCCCTTTGGCTGGCCGAATGGAACCGCCGGCTGCTGGCGGAATGGGCGGAAACAGTCTTCGATCCGGCGGACAGCCAGGCTGTTTCCCGGACGGTTGTCACGGTCGACCAGCGCTACCGGGAGCGCTACGCCGGCAAAACCAGCGAAGAGCTGTCCAACCAGCTGTACGACGTTTTTCACAACACCCGCCAGGCGCTGCACGATTACGCCCCGGAAACAATGATGGAAGAAGGAACCAAACGCCTGCTGGTACTGTTCACCCGGGATAAACAAAACCCGGCGCCGCCTCATTTGTTGGTGCAGGAATTAACCGGGCTGGCGGAAGAGCAAAAACACCTGCTCAGTGAAAAGGACCGGGAACTGTACGAACAGATTATCCTGCACAGTGTGGGTAAGGCCATCCGCGACAGAATCTACCGGGCCGAAAAGTGGGTGCAGCAGATGAACGGCTTAATGCAGCAGCGGGAAACTTCCAGCGGCCTGCGCCTGCATCTGAAGTGGGAACCCCGGGCGGCGGCCAATGAAAAGGAACTGGACACCGAACAGCTGGTGCGGCTGCTGAAAACCGACCCCCGGCAGCTGCGGGACGAGCATATTGAGCAGATGATCGAACACTTCCGCTCCCGCATCTCCCGGGCCAAGCTGGAGGCCGATCAGCAGGACACCCTGCGTCAGTGGATTTTCCGCCTGCTGGATTACCGCCAATGGTTCCGGTTCACCTTGTATTATGAAAAAGGCGGCCAGCCGCGCCGGGAAATGACGGACGCCCGGTTTAACGTGCTCAGCGGCGGCGAAAAAGCGCTGTCCATGTATATTCCCCTTTTCGCGGCGGCCAACTCCCGCTATAACGAATCCCGGCCAGAAGCCCCCCGGATTATCTGTCTGGACGAGGCTTTTGCCGGGGTGGACGAGGAAAACATGCGGGACATGTTTGAGTTGTTGACTCACCTTGGTTTTGATTACATGATGACCAGCCAGCTCCTGTGGGGCTGTTACGATACGGTGCCGCAGCTTTCAATTTACGAGGTTTACCGGCCTTTTGACGTTGATTATGTGACCCTGATCCGTTACCACTGGAACGGCGCCAGGCGGATGCTGGTGGACGAAACATTGGAACCGAGGCTGAAACCGGACGGAGAACCGGCGCCGGAGGAAACAAAGGCAGTCGGGCCCCAACTGATTTCCTGAACCAATAAGAAACCAAAGAGAAGAGCGGGGGCTGGGAACAACAATGAAAATGAAAAATATCGTGAAAATTATTTTAGATCTGGTCATGTTTGCTTTGTTCGCGGCTCTGCTTTTTGCCGACGACGCGGGGCTGGCCTTTCATGAAATAATGGGCCTATCTGTTTTGGTGCTCGTAATTTTACATCTTAGCCTGAACATACCGTGGATTGTGAATGTTACCAAAAAGCTGATCGGCAAAAGTAGTCAGGCAAAAGCATCTTGGATGTATTTATTAAATATTGTGCTGTTTATCGGTATGGTGATCATTATCACTACCGGTTTGATGATCTCCACAGTCATACTTTCTCACCAGGGATACAGCCCTGCTCTGGCCCAGGTGCATCAGATTACTGCTTATATAACCGGCAGCCTATTTTTGCTGCATATTGCGCTTCATTTAAAATACCTGAAAATTACTGCCAAAAATATATTCCGGAGCTTTAAAACGCCTGTTACGAGAAGAACAATCAGCGGCGCATTGGCCATCCTCTTGCTGCTGGGCATCTTCTATTACAACCTTATTGCAACCCTGAACAAAAACATCTATAGCGACGCTTTGAATAAACTAAACAGCCAAAAAGAAAAAGTAACCCAAATCACGTCCGAGCAGCCGGCAACAATTAGTCTGCCGGAGTTTTTGGGGACATTGTTTTGCACTTACTGTGAAAAAAACTGCCCTCTTTCAAACCCCCAATGCAAAAAGAGCGAGAACCTTATTATCGCGGCTCAGGCCGAATACCAAAGGCTATACAGTAACGGCAATGCCCAACCCACCATTGAGATTCCCGACAGCAGCCAGAAATATGTGCCGGGGAATGTGCAAGAGGAACAACCACAATACCGTAACAACCAAAACAAACATTTAAGACGACACAGAGGTAATTGAAGGCTCGGTGCAAATAGGCTAAGTACTCTATAAAAGACAGTTTGAGTCATTGCTCCGAACCAAAAAACAGGACATGCTGTGTTACTGGTCACACGTTACTGTTCAGCATCAAGCCGGCCCGTAAAGTTATTAACCGTGCGCTCATACTCTTCGAGAAATCGCTTACGGTTAATAAC
>WQUS01000424.1 GCA_009781965.1 Bacillota bacterium
GACGGACCATATGTTGTGGACGGCGATATCCCCATGAAAGAGGTCATTACCGAAGGGGATCAAGAAGGCGCGACCCTTGATTATAAAGAAGGCCAAAGTTTTGCTCAAACCCAAACCGCTAAATATATTTGCCGCTGCGGCCATTCGGCCAAAAAACCATTCTGTGACGGCAAACATAACGCCATTGATTTTGACGGCGCGGAAACTGATAACAGAAAAACTTTTCAAGAAGAAGCGGAAATAGAGGAAGGGGCTGTTCATGACGCCTTAGTGAATGAAAAACTCTGTTCCACCGCCAGATTTTGTGATCGCGGCGCCGGCTTTTGGGCCGCTTTAATTAACGGGGACATTAAAGAGCAAAGGGAATATGCGGAAGAAGTGGGCTCTAAGTGTCCTTCGGGCAGGTTTACTCTGGTTAATAAGGATGGCCGGCCAATCGAGCCGGAACTGCCAAAAGAAATTTATTTAGTTAAGGACGAACCAATCAAACGTCTGGGTCCCCTCTATCTTAGAGGCGGCATCCAAATTATCGGCGCCGATGATTTCAAGTATGATCTGAGAAACCGGGCCACCCTTTGCCGCTGCGGCGCATCCCAAAACAAGCCCTTTTGTGACGGCGCCCACACAAAATGCGAGCACATGGAAATAAAAGAATAGAGGTTTCGCAAACAATTAAGCGCTATGCGTTAAAAACAAAGGGTGAAACGGTTATTTCAGCTAACCTTTCGCCCTTTTTGGTCTATTATCCGCATTTTCAGGAGAAAATAAAAACTTTAGCGCGGAATAATCAGCAATTGCCAATCAACATTATTCCTCCTAACTTTGGACAGAGGAGACGCCACAAATGGAGCAATATGTGCTTGCATTTTCGGCCATCGATCGGTCAAGTGTAGCCGTTGTAGGCAGCAAGGGGGCTAATTTAGGCGAATTATGCCGTATTCCCGGCATTGCCGTACCCACCGGTTTTTGTGTTACGACCCAAGCTTACCAGGATTTTGTGCACAGCAGCCCGCAATTTGCCTCGTTGCTGGAAGGGTTAAACGCCATTGACGCCGTCTCTTTGGCCAAGCTGGGGGCGGCGGGACAACAAATACGCGCTCATTTGGCGCAGTTAGCTATTCCCATGCCGATCGCCCGTCAGATTATCCAAGCCTGGCAGGAAACCGGCGCACAGTACGACTATGCCATTCGCTCCAGCGCCACGGCCGAAGATTTGCCGGGAGCTTCCTTTGCCGGACAGCAGGATACCTTTTTAAATGTGGCCGGGGAAAAAAACATCCTGAATTCCGTGCGGCAGTGCTGGGCTTCTTTGTTTACCGACCGGGCCATTGTTTACCGGCAAAAAAACGTTTTTCGGCATGAGCGGGTGCTGTTGTCTGTGGTGGTGCAGCGGATGGTCTTCCCCGCGGTGGCGGGGATCATGTTTACCGCCGACCCGATCAACGGCAACCGTAAAATTGTATCCATTGACGCCAGCTTCGGACTGGGAGAAGCGCTGGTGTCAGGGATTGTCTCCGCCGATTTATACCGGGTCAAGTCAGACCGGTTGGTGGATAAACAAATCGGCAAAAAGACAGTGGCCATATATGCAAACCCCGAGGGGGGCACGGTACGCGCAGAAATTCCCCTTGTTCGGCAGACAATGCCGGCCTTAACGGAGGAGCAAGCGATCAGCTTAGCCGGCATAGGGCGCCATATTGAGCAACATTTTGGCTGCCCCCAAGATATTGAGTGGTGTTTGGCTGAAAACGAGATTTTTATCGTGCAAAGCCGGCCCATAACCACCCTCTACCCAGTGCCCGGAACCTCCGACGACAAGCTCCACTTATTCTTATCTTTGGGCCACGTACAGATGATGACTGACGCGATGCGGCCTTTGGGTATTTCGGTACTCAGAACCATGGTACCCCTTGCCAAAAGAGCGCCGGAAGCAGAAGGCGACTTACTGCAGGAAGCCGGCGGCAGGCTTTATCTTGATCTCACCCCGTTATTGGAATACCGGCGGTTAAAAAATCTTTTACCCCGGTTTCTACTGCTGGTTGATGAGCTGATGGGCCGGACGGTGCAGGAATTTATCAGCCGGGAGGAATTGCGTACCATGACGCGGTCCTCAAAAAGCATACCTTTTACCCTGCTCCTAAAGGCCTTGCCGATTATGCTGGCTGTGTTGGCCAACATTTTGTACCGCAATCATGACCAGGTTATCGGGCAATTATACCTTTATTTCTCGGAAACGGTAGCGCGCAACAGAGCTAAACTGCAGGATTTGAGCGGCCCGGAAAGCATAGCCATGGTCCGGAATATTTTAAACGGTTTATTGCCGATGTTTGTCGCCCCGTTGGCTCAATACATGGCCACCGTTTTGCTAAGCTATAAGTTGCTCGAAAACCTGTCCCGGAAGTGGGTTGGCGATGCGACTGAACTGGGCTTTATCGCCAAGTCCCCGCCGGGAAACGTAACCACCGAAATGGGCTTGTCTTTGGGCGATCTGGCCGATACAATCCGCAATTTTCCGGCAGTAATCGCATACCTCGAACAGGCGACAGACGAAACCTTCTGGTCCGGTTTAAAGGCCGTGCCCGGCAGTGAAGATGTGCAGGCTGCTTTAGAACACTTTTTAAAGCGGTACGGTATGCGGGGAACAGGCGAAATCGACATCACCAGAATGCGCTGGCGGGAAACGCCAACCCAGTTGGTACCAGCTATTTTAAGCCACATTAAAAGTGTTCCGCCAGGTCAACACCGGCGTGATTTTCTGGCCGGCAAAGCAGAAGCCGAACTGGCGACCACAAAACTGCTGCAGCGGCTGCGGCAGAAACCTTTCGGTTGGTTTAAGGCCCTCTGTATGCAGCGGCTGAT
>WQUS01000425.1 GCA_009781965.1 Bacillota bacterium
GCCCGCAGCTTGTGGCGGCGGACGTGTACAGGCCAGCCGCTATTAAACAGCTGCAAGTGCTGGGCGGTCAGCTGAATATTCCGGTATTTGAACTGGGCGATGCTGTGCCGCCTCCCGACATTGCCCAAGCGGCGGTGGAAAAGGCCCGTCAGGAAGACCGGGACCTGGTGATTATCGATACCGCCGGCCGGCTGCATATTGATGAAGAGTTAATGGCCGAACTGCGGAATATTGCCGATCTGGTCAAACCCCAGGAAATTTTGTTGGTGGTAGACTCGATGACCGGCCAGGATGCCGTAAACATAGCCAAAACCTTTAACGAGCATTTGGCGCTTACCGGGCTGGTGCTTACCAAACTGGACGGGGATACCCGCGGCGGCGCCGCTCTTTCCGTGTAGACAGTAACCGGCTGTCCCGTTAAGTTTATTGGGATGGGTGAGAAACTGGATGCCTTGGAAGTATTCCATCCCGACCGGATGGCCGACCGGATCCTGGGTATGGGCGATATGCTGACCCTGATTGAGAAGGCCCAAGCCAACTTTGACGCCGAACAGGTGGAAAAACTGAATAAGCGCATCCAAAGCATGGAATTTACCCTGGACGACTTCTTGGAACAGATGAGCCAGGTGAAAAAAATGGGGCCGCTGGACCAGGTTTTAGGCATGCTGCCCGGTATGGGCAACATGAAAAAAATGAAAGACCTGGAGATAGACGAAGACGATTTGGCGCGCGCAGAAGCGATTATTCAATCGATGACGCCCTGGGAGAGGCAGCATCCCCACGAAATAGGCGGCAGCCGCCGCCGCCGCGTGGCCGCCGGCAGCGGCACGACGGTACAGAAGGTCAACAGCCTGCTGAAGCAGTTTGAGCAGACCAGAAAGATGATGCGCCAGTTTATGGGCATGGAAAAGGGCGCCAAAAAAGGCAAAATGAAAAACAGGAACCCTTTTGGTTTCGGAAAAAGTCCATTCTAATTGCTTGTTACTGTTCACACGTTACTGTTTAGCATCGAGCGGCGCGCAAAACCGTTAACCGTGCGCTCATGCTCTCCGAGAAATCGCTTACGGTTAACGGTTTTGCGTGCCGTATTAACTTTGAGTATCAGCAAACAAACAGTAACAATTGCTCTGATGTTAAAGTTCTCTGATTGCAGAGCATTATTTGGCACTCTTTACACTATTATTATTGCCACTATTTTTAAGGAGGTGAACAACATGGCAGTTAAGATCAGGCTTAAAAGAATGGGGGCTAAGAAAAACCCGTTTTACCGTATTGTGGTGGCGGACTCCCGTTCCCCCAGGGATGGCCGGTTCATTGAAGAAATTGGTTACTATGATCCGCTGAAAGACCCGGCGGTGATTAAAGTTGACGAAGAGAAAGCCGCCGCATGGCTGAGCAAAGGCGCGCAAATGACGGAAACCGCTAAGGCGCTGCTGAAGAAAGCCGGCGTTACCGGCGCCGCCGCCCCAGCCACCGAGAGCAAGTAAAGTACAGGAGGTAGGCCAGATGAAGGATCTGGTGGAAGTATTGGCCAAAGCCCTCGTCGATAATCCGGAATCTGTTGTGGTAGAAGTTAAAGAAAGAGAAAAATCAAGTATCATTGAGTTGAGGGTCGCCCAGGACGATATGGGCAAGGTCATCGGCAAACAGGGCCGGATCGCCAGAGCCATCCGGACAGTGGTAAAAGCGGCTGCTGCCAAGGAACACAAGAAAGTCACCGTAGAAATTATTTAGACGCATCCGTTAAATCGATTAAAGACGGACGGAATGCCGGCTGAAGGGGGCGCAAGCAAGCCCCTTTCGTTTTTCATAAGCACGATTAATACTGCCATTTCACGTTTAATACGGCAGTTAATACTTAGTGGGAGGCGGCAGGTGTGCCGGATCATGAACTTGAGTATGTTACCATTGGCAAGATCCTCAAACCCCAGGGAGTGCGCGGCGAAGTCAAAATACTGCCTCTGACTGATTTCCCGGAGCGTTTTGCCGGCATGGAAAAGGTTTTACTGGACCTTGACGGGCGTTGGGCCACTTATGGCGTGGAGAAGGTGGCGGCACTGGGCCGGTTTATTGTCATGAAACTGGCCGGCGTCAACGATATGGACGCTGCGGCGGCTTTAAGGAACGCGCTGCTTAAAGTCACCCGGGCGGAACTGGCGCCATTGCCGGCAGGCCATTATTATATTTTTGATCTCATCGGGCTGGATGTCTATACGGTCACAGGCCGGCATCTGGGGCAGATTAAAGATGTGCTGCAAACAGGTGCCAACGATGTTTACGTGGTGGCCGGCAACTCCCCCCGGGACTTGCTGATTCCCGCTTTGAAGCAGGTGGTGCTGAGCATCGACCGGGCAGCAGGTAAAGTAGTGGTGGAACTGCCCGCGGGATTGGAAGATTAAGTTACTGTTCAACATCGAGCCGGCACGCCAAACTATTAACCGTGCGCTCATGCTCTCCGAGAAATCGCTTACGGTTAATAGTTTTGCGTGCCTGGGCTACGAGTACTAACAAACACTGAACAGTAACCAGATTAACAGCTGTATACACTGTTGGCGGAGGGTTTTAATGGTGTTTATCGATATCCTGCCCCTTTTCCCGGAGATGTTTGCCGGCCCTTTTGACAGCAGCATTATCAAGCGGGCCCGGGAGAGCGGTTTAATTGAGGTTGACATTACTGATATTCGTTCTTTTTCCGGCAATAAGCATCATACGGTGGACGATACCCCTTACGGGGGCGGCGCGGGAATGGTGATGCAGGCGGGGCCCATTCTCCGGGCTCTGGAATCGGTGCGGCAAAAACGCTCCGGCACTTCGCCCCGGGTGGTCCTGATGTGTCCCGCCGGACTCACCTTTAACCAACATTGGGCCAGGGACCTGGCGGCCGAAGAACATTTGGTCATTATCTGCGGCCATTATGAGGGTGTGGACGAACGGGTCAGAGAACTGGCGGTAACCGATGAGTTATCCGTGGGCGATTATGTGCTCACCGGCGGCGAACTGCCCGCCATGGTGGTGGTGGATGCGGTATCCCGCATGATTCCCGGCGTGCTGGGGGAAAAGGCTTCCGCCGAAGAGGATTCCTTTTACGCCGGTCTGTTGGAATACCCCCAATACACTCGCCCGGCCAGTTTTGAGCATCTGCCGGCGCCGGAAATATTGCTCAGCGGCCACCATGAAAATATCCGCCGCTGGCGCCGCCGCCAGTCACTGCTCAGAACCTTGGAGCGCCGCCCCGATCTGCTGGATACGGCGATACTGACGAAAGAGGATCGCGCCATCCTGCGGGAACTGGCCGCTTCCATCCGCTCTGTGCTGGAGACGGAATAAGTCAGGGCAATTTTTTGCCCTCGGGCGGGCGGATGTTATTCAGCAACCTGGCCGGCTTGATAATATTTTCACCGTAACGGTCTTTTAATTGATCCAACGCCGCGGTAACTTTTTCTTCTTTCACTTGCCGTTGATCCGGAAATAAAGTTTGGTTTTGTTCTTTGGTGAGCTTACCGCAACTGACGCCAATTAATCTGATTGGCGGTTTGCCGTGTTGAGCCAGTAAACGGCTGGCGATGGCGTAAATGGCGCCGGTGAGGTTGGTCGGTTCAGCCAGGCTTTCGGTGCGGGTGCTTATTTTGAGATTCGGATCTTTTAACTTCAGGGTTACCGAGCCGCATTTCAGGTTAGCCCGGCGCAAACTGCGCCCCACCTTTTCGGTCAGCCGGCGCAGGGTCTGCCGCAATACTTCCATTTCCCCCACATCTTCGGCAAAGGTAATTTCCCGCCCGATTGATTTAGCCTCCCGGTTGGGGTTAACGGGCCGGGGATCGATACCCCGGGCAAATTCATACAGTACCGTACCGTATTTGCCGAAACTTTCAGCCAGGAAACTCCGGGATAATTCCCTTAACTGACCAATGGTATACACGCCGATGCCTTTTAGCCTGTTCGATGTTTTTAACCCGGCGCCCCACATTTTTTCTATCGGCAGCGGAGCAAGAAAATCCAGCACTTTTTCCTGGGGAATGACAGTAAACCCATTGGGTTTCTGAAAATCAGAAGCCAGCTTGGCGATAAACTTGTTCGGTCCGATGCCCACCGAAGCGGATAACTGCAATTCCTCTTTAATCCGCCGCTGGATCTCCCGGCCGATCTGTTCCGGCGTCCCAAACAACATAGCGCTGCCTTGCACGTCAAGAAAGGCTTCATCTAGTGAAAGGGGCTCCACCAAGGGCGTGTAGGAGCGAAATATGCCCATCACAGCTCGGGAAACCATTTGGTATTTTGGGTGGTTACTCGGGACGATGATCAGCTTGGGGCATAGTTTAACGGCGGTGGCCATGGCCATCGCCGAACGCACGCCGAACCGGCGCGCTTCGTAGGAAGCCGCCGCTACCACGCCCCGCTGTTCCGGCCTGCCGCCCACCGCCACCGGCAGGCCTTGCAGCGCCTGGTTGTCCCTTTGCTCAACGGAAGCAAAAAAGGCGTCCATATCAACATGAATAATGTGAGTAATGGTCATATCTTTGCCACCACCATAAACCGCTGGCGTTAGAGTGTGAAGTTTCTTTTGTTATACTTCTTTCGTTATAAAGGACATGTTTCTTCCAACTGATTTTTTAGCTCCATTTTGCCATAAATTAACCGATGCACCTCAACGAGATGATGAGATTCATCAATTTTGTAAAAAACCAGGTAATCTGAAACTACGATTCTCCGAAAAAGCGGATAGTCCTCATATATAGGATACATTCTGGGCATTTGGGCTACATCAAGCAGCGCTTTATCAACTTGCGCAAAAAGATGTTTTGCTTTTTGCGGGTATTGGGATAAATGATCAGTTATTCTGAGCACATCTGTGTAGAAGGTGGAGATGTATTCGACCTTATACGTCATAGCCATACTTCTCTCTTAAAGGCTTAAAAATTTCATCATGAGTAAATCTTTTGGCGGCCGGATTAGCAGCTGCGGCTTGGGATTCATCCAAACTAGCTTTAATTAGTTGCCGCAGGGCGTATTCGTCACTGACCAATTCAAAAGGCATTTTGCCTTCTCTGACTACTGCTTTAATAAAAGCATTTAAAGCAGTGGTCATGTTAAGGCCCATTTCATTAAATAGATTCTCAGCTCGCTCTTTTAAATGCTCATCAATCCGAAAGGTAACACTGGTGGTACTCATTATGGACACATCCCTTCTGTAAGCTATTATACATTAAATGACTTACAATATCAATTCAATTTATGATTAATCTCGCCGCTGAATCTGGTATAATAATTGTTTTGCTTCTGAAAACAAGATGTTGTTCAAGGCTAACAAATTATTTGCGCTCCGGTGTTGCTTATGGTATAATTTTTCTTGTTGATTACGGGCGGTCCGCTGTTTCGTGTCGGGGAATACGAACGCCTGATGGGAAGGAGGTAGTCGCATCAGATGGATTTAATTCGCGCTTTGGAAGAAGGCCAGTATAAAGAAACAATTCCCGAGTTTCGCCCCGGTGATACCGTCAAGGTTCATGTCAAGGTGGTGGAAGGAGCCAGGGAAAGGATTCAGGTTTTTGAGGGTGTGGTAATCAGGCGCCGCGGCGGCGGGCTGAGTGAAACATTTACCGTCCGTAGGGTATCCTATGGGGTCGGGGTGGAAAGGACTTTCCTGCTGCATACGCCGCGCATTGATAAAATTGAATTGGTCAGAAAAGGCCGTGTACGCAGGGCCAGGTTATACTATCTGCGTAAGCTGCGGGGCAAGGCTGCCCGGATTGAGGAAAGGCGCTAGGATTATTCTGACTTTACGAAGGGACTGCTATAGCCAGTCCCTTTTTGATAGCTTGGTACAGTTAAAAAGGGAGACTACTATGGAGCAGGTGCGACAAGATCGGCTTGACGACGTGCGGCCGGAGAAGAAACAGAAATCCATTTGGCTGGAATTATTGGAATTGATCGTCATTGCTTTTGTGTTGGTGGTTATCATCAAAGGGTTTCTTATTGAGCCCTTTTATATTCCCTCCGGCTCAATGGAGCCAACCTTGCAAATAAATGACCGGATTATAGTCAGTAAGCTGTCTTACCATTTGACCCATCCCCATCGCGGCGATATTATTGTCTTTAAATACCCGGAGGATCACCGCCGCGATTTTGTGAAAAGACTGATTGCGGTGGGCGGCGAAACAGTGGAACTCCGCAACAGCGTACTCTTAATCAATGGTCAGCCGGTAGCGGAAGATTATTTGCCGCAAGGATTGAAATTTGACAACTACCCGCCGACAAAAGTGCCGTACGGTTTTTACTTCATGCTGGGTGATAACCGCAACAACAGTGATGACAGCCGTTACTGGGGCATGATGCCGCAAAAAGACATTATCGGCAAAGCGGTGTTTATTTATTGGCCGCTGAACCGGCTCGAGACCCTTTAATATGGATATCCAGTGGTATCCCGGCCATATGGCCAAGACCCGTAAGCTGGTCCGGCAAAACCTCAAACTGGTGGATGTAGTCATTGAACTGCTGGATGCCCGCATTCCGGACAGCAGCAAGAATCCCGATATTGACCGTATTCTGGAAGATAAACCCCGGCTGGTCGCGCTGAACAAGGCAGATTTGGCAGATCCGGACCAGAATAAGCGGTGGATTGATTTTTTCCGCCGCCGGAACCTGCCCGCCGTGGCGGTGGACGCACTGCGGGGAACCGGCGTCGCCAGGCTGGTGGCGGGGGCTGAAAAACTGGCGGAGCCGGAAATAGCTAAATACGTAGCCAAAGGACGGCGACCTCGGATGGCCAGGTGTATGGTGGTTGGCGTGCCCAATGTGGGCAAGTCGATGCTGATTAACCGCCTGGCCGGAAAAAATACGGTGCGTACCGCCAATCGTCCGGGAGTTACCAGGGGCGAGCAGTGGATTAAACTCAGCGGCAAGCTGGAACTGCTGGACACGCCGGGGATATTGTGGCCCAAATTTGCCGACCCGCAGGTTGCTTTTAAGCTGGCGGTCACCGGCGCGATCAAAGAAACCATTTACCAGCCGGAAGAAGTCGCCGCTCAGCTGGTGGGCTGGCTGGAGGAACACGATCCCGGGCTGCTGGCGGCTAAATACAAGCTTACCGCCGCTGTGACCGGTGACTCCGGGGCCTTGATGCAGTCCGTCGGCGCCGCCAGGGGTTTTTATTTGTCCGGCGGCCGGGTGGATGTAAAGAAGACCGCGGTATTAATCATCAAAGATTTTCGGGAGGGCGGATTGGGCAAACATACCCTGGATCCGTTGGGTTAGATAAAAAAATATTTTGTCGCGGGCAGGGATTCCCTTGCCAGTAGCGAAAAAAATATTAGTTTAGCTTTTATGGAGCAGCCGGTGGATATTAAATCTTTAACCGTAGATCAGGTCAAAAAACTGGTGCAAAAAGAAGGCGGTCCCGCTGGGGAACTGCTTGGCGCCATGGCCGCCGACAGCAGAGCCGGCATCCGGGCGATCTATGCCAGATGTCTGCAAAACAAGGCCAGAGAACAGGCGGAAAACAAACGTTTACAGGAAATGTTTCTTTGGGAAAGCCGCCTGCGTAAACCCTGGCAACGGTTGGTTGCCGGAACGGACGAGGCCGGTCGCGGACCGCTGGCCGGGCCGGTGGTGGCGGCGGCAGTAATTTTGGCCCCGGACTTGCAGTTGCGGGACTTGAACGATTCGAAAAAATTAACCCCGGCTAAGCGGGAGTCTCTGGAGGTTGCAATTAAAGCCGGCGCTGTGTCATGGGCGGTAGGGATGGCCACAGTTGATGAGATTGAGCTGTATAACATCCACCAGGCGTCACTGTTAGCTATGCAAAGAGCCATCAACGACTTGCGGCTGAGTCCTGATCTAATCCTGGTTGACGGACGGTTTACCATTCCCCGGCTGGCGGTGGAGCAACAGCCGATAACTGGTGGCGACGGGCTTTGTCCTTCCATTGCGGCGGCCTCAATATTGGCCAAGGTGGCCCGGGATCGGTTGATGGATGAGCTGCACCTGATTTATCCCCAGTATGGCTTTGACCGCCACCGGGGTTACCCGACACCTTATCATTTAACGGCTATTGCGGCACACGGTCCGTGTCCGGTACACCGGCGCGGTTTTATGCCGCTCAGGCAATTGGCCGATTAAAAACCATAAGGCTGTTTTTTTGCGCCGGGGAGTTACG